>CAYVBH010000367.1:0-3697 GCA_964449015.1 uncultured Bacteroidales bacterium | reverse complement strand
ACGGTTTGTTTGGTGAACACCACAAATTTTTCCCAATACACGGCAAAAAGCTTGATCTCTCCCAATAGTTTCACCAGTCCGCCCATGATCATGGCGAAAAAGAGAAATTTGGAATTGCCGCCGCTGGTTTGCCCGGCCTTGTGAATTTCGGATGCAGCAACCGACTCGGGGAAAGGCAATTCGGTATCCTCCACCATTACCCTGCGCAACAGGGCAACAAACATGATACCCAGGATACCTCCTGCGATCAGAATTAATGTGGAGGTGATATAATGGCCGTGGGTGAAAAACGGATCCCAAAGTCCGGCCACAAAAAACGCCGGAAGCGTGAAAATGGCTCCTGCAGCAACCGATTCACCGATAGACCCGACGGTACGAGCAAAGTTCTCTTCGAGTACCGAACCCTTCAAGGCTTTCAGGATGGCCATTCCAATAACTGCTGCCGGGTATGTGGCCGCAATGGTCATACCGGCTTTAAGGCCCAGATAGGCGTTGGCAGCACCCAGCACCACAGCCATAACCAGTCCAATAATTAACGCCCTGACAGTAAACTCCGACATGCTTGTATCGGGTGAGACAAAGGGTATAAATTTCTTCTTTTCCGACATATACAGATTTTTATAGGTTTTTCACTTAAAAGTTTGAAGATATAAAACTATTTGTCATGACGTTTATGAAATAAATCACTTTTCTCAGGGTTCGGGCAAATACATCACCTTTATACGTCATTCATGGTTTCGGTAAGCTTTTGCACAATGCGGAACTGGTGAAAGAATTCCCTTGCAATTACTCTCAACACAGTATAAACCGGTATGGCCAGCAACATGCCAGGTAACCCGGCCAGGCTGCCGCCGATGATGATCACAAAAAATATCTCAAGCGGATGCGATTTGACACTTTTGGAATAGATTACCGGAACAAGGATGTTATTGTCGATGAAATTCACAACCAGAAACACTCCTGCAAGTTTGAGAAGAACAGGGAGTAATTCGTTGACATTACCCGTGGCCAGAGTAGCAGTAATACCAAGCACAATACCAATTATCGATCCGATAACCGGCCCCAGGTAAGGGATGATATTCATGATACCACCAAAGAAACCGATGAGCAAGGCATTTTCTATTCCGAAAATCCAGAGTCCGATAGCGATAAGCGACATAACACCTACTACCTCAAGGACAACCCCAATAAAATAACGCTTCAGGAGGCCTTTCGAATCGCTGATCACCTCGCGTGCACCCTGGTGATATTTAGCCGGAATTACCAGGAACAAGGCATTGGCAAAAAGGCTATCATCCTTGAGAAAAAAGAAGGTAATGAAAAGAATGGAAAACAAGCCCAGGAAAAAGGTACCTGCAGTGCTGAAAAATTTGCTGATGATTTCTGTAACACTTCCCAGGCTGACCATGGACTTTACTTTGAGCAACACAAAATCCTGAAGAGTCTGGCCTTCGGGGACTACTCCGAACAGGTGAAGTTTTTCATTTACCCATTGCATGGGGGCCTGAAGATTTTGAGCCAGCTGATCCACATTAATCTGCGAAATGGTTTCCGCCTGTTTGATGATCAGCGGAACAAATATGGAAATAAAACTAAGGCCTACCAGTACGAGCAGGATCAGGGCCAGCAGCGTACTCAGGGTGTGTGGAAATTTCCATTTCCGGATATGAAACCGGTCGAAGAACTGCACCACGGGTTGCCCTATGAATGAAAGAACAGCCGCAACCAGCACCCAGGCAATAAGATACCAGAACCTCCAGATCAGAAAGCCTGCGAGTAACAGTAGCAACACGTAACCGGCATATTTCAGAACCTGCTTCATAATGGATGGTGCGTATAAACAAATGTAATCATTTCCCTGAAATGATTGCTCCTCATAGTCATTAAAGTAGGGGTGACAGCAGGCGTGCGATCCGCTCGATCATTTGCCTGTGAAGCGGCTGTGACTTCCATTCGTCATAAGAAATCTTCCGGGCACTGCGCAGATCGGATAAAAATGATTTACGCAATTGCTCGGCAAAGTCAACAGCATAGATGATGGCATTCACCTCAAAGTTCAGGTCGAAACTCCGGTGATCCATATTGGCTGTTCCTACAACAGAAATGGCTTCATCAATCACCATGGTTTTGGCATGGATGAATCCTTTCTGGTACAAGTAAATTTCCACCCCGGCTTTAAGCAATTCGCCGTAATTCGACCACGCGGCAGCATTCACCAGATGTGAATCGGAAATCCCCGGAACCAGGATCCTTACCCGAACCCCTCCCAGCACAGCTACTTTTAGTGCGTCCATAATGCTGCCCCCGGGTATCAAATAAGGTGTGGTAAGCAGAATTCCAGTTTTGGCAATGTTGATGGCCTTTAAAAACGACAGCTTTATGGTGGAAGCAGGGGAGTCGGGGCCGCTGGCGGCAATCTGTAAAACCGTGTTTAAACCAGACACTGGTATGGCGCTGAAATAGACCGGTTCAGGTTGAATTTTCTGACCCGAGCAGAAATTCCAGTCGCATAAAAACAGGTGTTGCAAAAACAGGATCGCCGGCCCTTCGATGCGCAAGTGCGTATCACGCCAGTATACAGCGCTTTCATCCTTCCCATTGTTGATATACCGGTCGCTGATGTTTATACCTCCCAGAAATCCAATCTGCCCGTCAACAATGATGATCTTGCGGTGGTTCCGGTAATTGATGCGATTGGCAAACAAAAGAAGGCGGATCCGGTGGAAAGGATAGATCTCTGCGCCGGCCAGCCGGAGCTCGTCAATCAATTCCCCGCTGATGGAGCTGCTGCCGAACCCGTCGTAGATCATCCTTACCTGAATACCCTCAAGCGCCTTCTGTATCAGTATCTCCTTGATGCGGCCGCCAATGTGGTCTTCTTCGTAAATGTAGTATTCCAGGTGTATGTGATGCTTCGCATTTTTAAGGGCCTCAATCACCTCGGGAAACTTTTCTTCCCCGTTGATCAGCAGTTTAACGGCATTTCCGGAGGTGAGCGGACTGCGGCTTTCGTTCATCAACAGATTTACCAGGCTGTGCCCATCTCCTACTTCACCAGCATGCTTTTTTAGAATGCGTGCAGAGGAAGATACCGTATGCTTGTCGAGTTCTTTGAGCCGCACTTCATCTGCTATTAATTTTTTTGTGTAAATAAGGCGTTTCCTGTAATTTACTCCGAAAACAAAGTAGAAGATTATGCCTCCGACAGGAACAAATATAGCAAGCAGCAGGTATGCCAGCGTTTTGGATGAACTGCGGGTGTCATAGACAATTCTTAAACACACCAACGCCACGATCACCGCGTAGATGATTTCGATGAGGGTTATCCAGTTCATGTGTGGAATTGCAGGAATCGGATTTACTTTTCAAATTTAGGATAATTGCTGATTTTTTGAATAATTTGTTGATAATACGTTGAACGCAGATTATTTCTCGCAGAAGATTTCTCGCAGATTATACAGATTTAGCAGATTTACGCAGAATATTTCTTGTAGATTATTTAAGCTCATGACAATGCTGTGTCTGCGAATACTATCCTGAGTATTGAACAATGACACAACACATATGAACCAGCAAGATCCGCCTCTGAGAAAAGGCGTGAAGAAAATCAATTCATTGCAGGCTTGCTTGCTTAACAAATATTGATAAGAAAATATGTTTGAGGCCGGTGCCTACGGCCGAGTTTATTTTCTTGTGT
>CAYVBH010000366.1:0-3716 GCA_964449015.1 uncultured Bacteroidales bacterium | reverse complement strand
GCTTCCTTCATTATTAAAATAAATGATTTCCAAAGCTTTCATCAGAGCATTTCCAAGAACAATGCCCTTTGGAACGAGTTTCTTTCCATCGCAGAATTCAAGCGGATGGATAATCAACTTCGCTTTATCGATTCGCTCTACCTGTCGGCTCCCGAAATTAAACAGATACTTGATAACCCTCCTTTCTTTGTCTCAGCGAACCTCATGGGCAAAGACCGGCTCGGCCTGATGTATGTGCTTCGCCTGCCGCAACGTCAGCAGGCAAGAAAGATTACCGACCTGATCAGCAACAGGGTGGTCCGCGCCGGCACGATTAAAATACGGAATTATGAAGGAACCGACATTCATGAAGTGGCTCTTCTGGATGAAAAGCAGTTGGGCAACTTCTCTTTTGCATGCTATCAGGATATTTTGATAATCAGCTTTTCTACCATCCTGCTCGAAGATGCCATCCGGCAACTCATATCCGGTGAATCACTGGTTACCGATCCTGAATTCCAACGGCTGTATGATATGGCGGGAAAAAACGTAGATGCCAATGTATTTGTTAATTTCAAGGAGTTTCCCAGGAGCTTCTCCATTCTTGTCAAACCCGACTTCAAATCAGAAGTGCGCTCCATGAAAAACTTCGCAGGCTGGGCTGAGCTCGATGTAAACCTGATGTCTGATATGCTGCTGATGAATGGATTTGTGAGTCCGCCTGATTCCCTATCTTCCTTGTCCCATGTTTTCCTGTCGCAATTACCCCAACGTGTTACTGCCGATGACATGCTCCCGGCTTCAACAGCTGCCCTGCTCACCATCAGCCTGTCCGATGCCAAAAAGTATATTGAAGATTACCGGACCTTTCTCAGAGATCAGAATTTACTCAGCGGATACGACAATACATTGAGGTCACTTAACAATGCTTACAATACCAACTTTCCCGACGACCTGATCGAAATTATGGACAACGAGCTGACCGTGGCATTTGAACCCGGCATCCGGGAAGGCTCCCCGCCACAAAAATACATCCTGATGCGTGTTAAAAGTAAAGCTCAGGCTGAAGAAAAAATGACCCGACTGCTTGCTCAAATAGCTGCCGTGGAATCCAACCCGCCGGCTTCCTATATTTCAGATTATAAACTCGATGCTGATCTCTCTTTCAAAATATATAACCTGCCGGTGAATAATTTTATTTCCAAGGTTTTCGGAAACCTGTTCGCGGCAATCGATAAAAATTACTTTTTAATCATTGAAAACTACCTGGTTTTCTCTGAAACACCCGAATCTCTCAAGTCACTGGCACACAATTATGTGCTTAACAAAACCCTCAAAAATGAACCCGCCTACAAGGAGTTCAAAAACAGCCTCTCACCGCGCTCGAATCTCTTTCTTTATTGCAACCTGTTGAATGGCAACAGCGTTTTCTCTGCACACCTGACTCCCGGCATGAACCGGTTCTGGCTGCAGAACATGCCGGCTTTTCAAAAGGCCCGGGCTGCAGGAATTCAACTATATAGCAGCAACCGGATGCTTTATACCAACCTGCTTCTGAAATCCCTTAAAGGGTACAACGCCTCGGCCCAAACGGTTTGGGAAAGCAAATTGGATACACTGGCCGCATTCAAGCCTGTATTTGTAATGAATCATCGTACCGGCCAAAATGAAGTCTTTGTACAAGACATGAAGAACAACATTTATCTGATCAACCAGGTGGGCCGGATACTTTGGAAAATAAGGCTTCCTGAAGCCATCAGCAGCGATATTTTTCAGGTCGACTATTTCAGAAATGGCAAATTACAGCTGCTCTTCAGCACAAAAAACTCGATTTACATGGTGGACCGGAACGGTAATTTTGTGGAAAAATATCCCGTGCAGTTGAGATCTCCGTCGACATGCGGATTATCTGTGTTCGATTATGACAATGATAAAAATTACCGCCTCTTTATCGCCTGTGAAGACAGGCACATATACGCCTATACCAAGGAAGGAAACATGCTGACAGGTTGGCAGTTCGGTGAAACAGAAAGCGAAGTTACACAACCTGTTAACCACTTCAGGGTAGGTGATAAGGATTTTCTGGTGTTCGGTGACCGGCTGAAAACTTATATACTCGACAGGAAAGGGAATACACGCCTGAACATTGACACTTACTTCCCCCGATCATCCAGGAATAATTACGTGCTCGACATCCCCCGTGACGGAACCAGTCCTTCGGTAGTTACAACAGATACTACAGGGAAAATATACTTCATTGGTTTCAACGGAACCATCAAAAGTATTGCCATGCCAGGCAGCTTTTCCAACAACCACTTCTTCGATTTAAAGGATCTGAACGGAGACGGCCGGTCCGAATTTATTTTTATCGATAACGAAAGGCTGACTGTTTTTAACAACGACCATTCTGTCTTGTTCTCCTATAAATTTAAGGAGCCTGTCACCGTGAAACCTCTCACCTACCAATTTTCTGCCTCCGACCGTAAGCTGGGTGTTGTGGCCGCCCGGGAGAATCTGATCTACCTGTTCAATAATACTGGCGAACTCTATTCCGGCTTCCCCCTGCAGGGCAATACACCATTCAGTATCGGAAATTTCGGAGATTCCCTTTCCCGTTTCAACCTGGTGGTCGGAAGCCGCGACAATTTCCTGTACAACTACAGGGTGAAATGATGATTCGCCGCATGTTCATTATAACAAAAATGAAAATCTGCCCACTTCAGACCGTCAGGTATCTTGTTGATTTTCTGAGATTTTATTTTCCAAGCAGGACAGACTTTGTGGAAACAGAAAAAAAATATTGAAAAAATTCCGGGCAGAAGTAACATTCTAAATTCATTTCAGTATAATATGCATAATTGCGAAAAAGGTTATTAACAGATTAGTGTTAATTTTGATTTGCTGTTATACAATATTTTTGCTTATTTTACCTTTTATGTAGGCGGTTTAGAGCCGACTGCAAAACAGTATAAAAGTAGGATAACAGAAAATGAGAAAATTAATCGTCGTCTTTTTTACTTTGACCTTTGGGTCGATAGCCTTTACGCAGCAAGAAAGACAGGTAAGTCATTATATGTACGACCACATTTCAGTTAATCCGGGTTCGGCAGGCAGCACCGACATGATTTCCGCCACAGCTATTTGGCGGCAACAGTGGGTGGGCATTGATGGAGCTCCTCAGAATTTGATCGCTAACCTGAGCGCCCCGTTCAAGTTGGGTTCCACACATCATGGTGCCGGCTTGTCCATTTGGCAGGATCAACTTGGATTTACTACCGATAGAAATTTTAGCCTGTCGTATGCCTATCAGTTCTCGGTTGGTAGCGGAAGATTGGGAGTAGGGATCAGTGGAAGCTACACAATCCGTCAGCTTGATGCCGAATGGCATGTGCCCTCGACGCCTCCGTTTGTAGATCCGGGAAGTGATGGCGCCATACCCGAGGAAGGAAATCAGCAAGAGGAAAAGTTTGATATGGGTTTCGGATTGTTCTATCAGACCGATGAGTTATACATGGGTATCTCATCCACCAACCTGCTGGAAAGCGAATACGTCTATTCCTCTGATTCACCTGCGGCAAAAGCTGATGAAAAAATGGTACGACATTATTACCTGACTGCAGGATACAACCTGCCGCTGCCGAATCCGCTGCTGGAGTTTCAGCCTTCAGTTTTCATCCAGTCGGATGCCATTTCAACAAAAATAGATGTAAATGCCACCCTGATGTACAATAAAAAGT
>CAYVBH010000365.1:0-3729 GCA_964449015.1 uncultured Bacteroidales bacterium | reverse complement strand
AAACATGGGAGGTACCGATAAAGCCATTCGTTTGCTTTTTGCCATGGTGGTGTTATTTCTGGCCCTGACCAAAGTAATCACCGGTACTTTGGCTGTTGTGTTGATCATTCTGGCTGGAGTATTTGTGTTGACTAGCATAATCAGCTTTTGTCCTCTTTACACCTTGTTGGGCATAAACACCTGCAAAAAGAAAGAATGACAGGTGTTTGGTACTTTTACAAATCACATTAATACAAGAAGTTACAAATGCGTTTCAATTCTGTTTCAAGGCAGGATTGGGTTCTTATGACTTCAGATAAAGCCATAAAAATGAAATTTTATTGCTTATCTTTGCCGGGAATATGATTTGAGAATCTGTGCTTTTTCTGACCGATAACCTACTGATATTGGTCCATTCCGGCTCATCTTTTTGAATCCTCTGTTTTTTCAGTTGCGTAAATTTGATCTCAGCAACATATGTATTTAGTAACAATCAAAAAAATTAATTCATATTTTAATAATTAAGCATGGCCAGATCACAGGAATCTTATAACAAAAAGGAAGTAAGGAACAGAAAAGAGAAAAAGCGTAAGGATAAAGAACAGAAAAGGCTTGATCGTAAGGAAAATGCCAGAGAAGGCAATACCAGCCTTGATGATATGATCGCTTATGTGGACGAAAATGGCAGAATCACATCTGAGCCGCCAGATCCTACAAGAAAAATAAAAGTGAATGCAGCAGATATTGAGGTCAGTGTTCCCAAACGGGGTGCTGAAGATCCTTCAAAATATATTCGTAAAGGTGTGATCACATTTTTTAATGATTCCAAGGGTTTTGGTTTCATACGTGATTTGGATAACAAAAACAGTGTTTTTGTGCATATCAATGATATGGAAGAGCAGCTTGCCGAAAACACAAAAGTTACCTTTGAAGTTGAACAGGGCATCAGAGGACAAAAGGCCGTAAAAGTTAAAAAAGCCGTTTAACGGTTGTATAAACCGCTTTTACTTTTTCTTGCCGGCAAACAACAAAAAATTATCTTTGCCGTTCAAATGTTTATCAATTCTCATTTACGGCATATGCGGACCAAATTAGTATTTTTATCTACCTTACTTTTAACCTGTCAGATTTTTCAACCCACCCTATATTCACAGGATTTAAAAAAGATACCCCCGGAAAAGCCCAAGCTGATTGTGGGCATTGTTGTCAGCCAAATGCGTTATGACTACATTCAACGGTTTTGGGATAAACTCGACGTTGGTGGCATTAAACTGCTGGCAGATCGTGGTACCTATTGCAGAAACACCAGTTTCAATTACCTTTTTTCACAACAGGGAGTGGGTCACGCAAGCATTTCCACCGGTACCATACCGGCCGATCATGGTATTGTTGGCAGGGAATGGTATTTGTACCTCCAGGACAAGATTGAGCAAAGTACGGAAGATGCAGGCCAGAAAGCTGTTGGTGGCGACGTTGACAACGGGCATTACAGTCCCCGTAATCTCATGTGCACCACATTTTCAGATGAGCTGATGCTTTCAAACAACTTCCGGTCAAAGGTTTATTCAATTTCTGCTGATCCTGGTCCCGGCATCTTTTCTGCCGGTCATACAGCCAATGGTGCTTACTGGTTTGACAAGCGCACCGGCAACTGGATCACCAGCACTTACTATACCGATTCGTTGCCCGGGTGGGTGGATGCTTTTAACAAAAAAAGATTCCCGGACTTGTACCTGAAAGAAACCTGGAACACGCTTCTTCCTATTGAAAGTTACACAGAAAGCCTTCCGGATAAAAACAAATACGAAACCGGATTTAAAGGACAGGTTACATTTCCCTACCTGCTTGAAGAAATCTCAGAAATTAAAAAGAACAAGCTGGATTATAGTTTACTTGATAAAACTCCGTTTGGCAATACTTACACCAAGGACTTTGCCGCCACACTGGTTGTTAATGAACAGCTTGGAAAGGATGATATTACCGATGTACTGACCATTTGCTTTACCGCAATGGAAAATATTGGCAGTTTGTTCGGACCGAATTCAGTGGAGGTAGAAGATGCCTTTCTCCGGCTTGACAAGGAGATAGCCCATTTTCTGTCGTTTCTCGACAGCCAGGTAGGTAAGGAAAATGTACTGGTTTATTTAACGTCTGATCATGGTGTGGCACAAATCCCTTCGTACTTAAGCGACAACAGGATACCAGCCGGTTATTTTAACCAGACAGGAGCCTTGTCTCTGTTGATGAGTGCATTAAACAATATCTATGGAAGGGGTGAATGGATCAGGGCTTATCATGCACAACAAATCTACCTGAATCATACACTTATAGAAGATTCCAAACTTTCGCTGACTCAAATGCAGGATTATATTGCCCAATTTATGCTTCAGTTCTCCGGAGTGGCCAACACTGTAACCTCGCATACACTGCAAACAGCCAATTTTACGGAAGGCGTCTACAGAAAAATCCAGAACAGTTACAACCAGAAGCGTTCGGGCGATGTAATCATCAACCTGAAAGCCGGATGGGTTGAAAAAAGTGAGGTTTCCACAGGTGGCACTTCTTCCTATTCCTATGATTCCCGTATTCCGCTTATCTGGTACGGATGGAAGGTCGGAAGAGGCAATATTACCAGGCAGGTTGACATCATTGATATTGCACCCACCATCTCTTCGTTGCTAAATATTACATTTCCCAATTCATGCACAGGTACTCCGATTTTTGAGCTTGTTCAGTGAGTGTGCAGGTTACCTGTGGTGAAGTGTTTTTGCCTGATACCTAGAATGTAAGTTGCATGGTTGCTCTTATTCCGAATGGGCTGACATCCGGATGATCCAGATAGGAGAAACGCCAAACTGCGTCGATGCGGAACAGTTTGAATATGTTTTCAATGCCTGCATTGGCTTCGTAATAGGGCTCGCTCAATCCCGATAATCCTTCGGGAAAGGCCATCACCGTTTTGTTCCTGTCAGAAAGCTTTCCGTAGAGAATGTTGCAACCCACAACTTCCCGAAGGTGCAGCCGGCGCAGCAGGGGAATTCTGTTCAGAAAAAAACCCTGGAAGTGATGTTCGGCGAACAGGCTCATATATTCATCACTGACGAATTCGTAATAATTCATCATGTTAAACGACAGCGGGTCCCAGGCATAGGTTTCATTTCCTTCGTGAAGTTTCAGTAAGGGATAGGGCAGGGTACCCCATATTTTGCCCATTGTAAACCTGTATTTGATGTAGCCGAAAGGACTGGTCTCCAACTTATCGGAAATCTTCAGCCGGGCTTTGAAATATTCGTAGTCGCTTCCCAGCAATCCTTTGGGCCCGTATGAGAGGTCGAGATCCAGGGCCGGATATTTCGATCCCAGGCTCTTGCGCTCAAATTTGCCCCAAACAAATTTCTCGCGGTAGGCAAAGTGGGTACTCAGCGTAATTTCCGACGAGGTGAGTGATTTTCCTGAAAGCGTGTCAGCGGTTTCCGAAAGCGGATTAAAAGGCACGTACCCGGTTGGGTAAACGGTCTGGTGATTTACCTTCAACGTATTGGAGAATCCCGGGGCCCATTCGTGCTCATAAAAGGCATTGAACTGGTCCACCATGGTGAGCTTGTAGTTGGGATTTCTCCTCAGTACGGAAGTCATCCAGTTGTCGTCGAGAAATGCATTCTCGCTCTTCCCCAACTGGCGGATATCGTGAAAATAGGAAACCGTGGTTGTTCTCCGGGGATTGGTATTAAACATGTAAGTCACATTCAG
>CAYVBH010000364.1:0-3742 GCA_964449015.1 uncultured Bacteroidales bacterium | reverse complement strand
TATGAAGGTGGATGTCGGTTTTTGGGACAGTCAGAAAGTCATTATTAGTATAATATTCCGTTTTTTGTTTACATCCTGTTGCAAAAATTATAAAATATAAAACAATCATTAATACGGGAACCGGATTGTGATGGCGTGTGGTAATGGTTTCAATTACTTTCATATGATCATTGTTTGAAATAAACAGAAATTATTTTTTGTAAACTTGACAATATACAAAGTTTTTATAAACGAGAATGACCACCTTAAAATAAGTGATAAGGTGGTCATTTATTTAACTCTTCCGATATCAATTTTCTCTCCCGGAACTTATTTTCCGTACATTTTTCAGAAACCAGGGTTCTGAGGCATTTCCCCGGTAAGGTTGGCATCGATGACCTCCTGGGGAATAGGATATAGCTGGTCGCGTTCGGTAATGAACTGGCCTCCGTTGAAATTATAAAGTCTGGCCCTTTCGATCAGTTTTCCGGTTCTGATAAGTGTATACCGTCTGTGTTCTTCAGCAACAAGCTCACGCGATCTTTCATCCAGAATGAAATCGATATCAACATCAGCCGGGGTTATATCACTGGCATTGGACCTTCTCCGTATAATATTCAGGGTTTCTGCAGCATCATCATTATAACCAAGAAGGTGCTCTGCTTCTGCTTTGAGCAGATATGTTTCAGCCAGGCGGAGGTAAGGCTGATCGTTATACTGCCGGCCGTCCGAATCAACATTATCCGGATCGCAACCTTCCGCTTTTCTCATATAAGGCCGGCGTACATTGATCCTGTTTGCAGAAGTAATTTCATTTACTCCGATTGTTTTACCCCAGTCGCACCAGAGAGTATCACCGTATTTGTATCCTGAAGGAAGCCTGTCTGCAGGATAAGGAGCGTTAGCTGCAGCATCATTAAGGATAAAGTACTTTCTCATTGCATATTGGGAAGCACGATGATCCTGTGGCTCATATATACTTATTGCCCAATTTGTCAGAGACATACGTGTTCCACCTCTTCCTCCCCGTTCGTAAGTATTCCTGAGAGGTCTGACGCCATTTACAACTATGTCGGCATAGCGGCTCAGGTGGATACGCCTCCATCCTCCGCTGCTGCTTCCGCCTCCAAGGGCATCTTTCTGGAACTGGAAAACCCATAAGGCTTCTGTGTTTCCCTGGTCCCTGTTTTCATTTCCCTCATACCACATATCCTGAACAGGTACTCCCGGCTGGCTTTTTCTCACACCATATCTTTCTGTGATGAGTTTATATGCCGGGGTATTAATAACCTTATCCGCCCAGTAAAGGGTACTGTCGGGTTTGTCGAAATAAAGATACATCTCTGCAATATAATGCTGAACAGCCCCTTTTGTCAGTCTTCCGGCCCATGTCCTCTCGACGGGAATATGTTTTTCAGCAAATAAAAGATCACTTAAAATCTGCCGCCGGACTTCAGCTACCGGAGTCCTCACCCAATCAGTCTTTATTGTTGAACCTTTCGATTCTTCAAGGTTAAGAGGGACGTCTCCCCAGGAACCTGAAAGATGACGGTACGCCCATGCCCTGATAGCTCTTGCTTCAGCAATGACCCTGTTCTTATTTTCTTCGGCAGTCTGACTTTCTCCTGTCCAGTTAACATCCTCATTTGTCTCAGCCTGGTTAATTATTGTGTTGGCCGTATTTACTACTGAGTAGAGCCAGCGAAAATGATTTCTGACAGCAACATCCTGAGCATTCAGCCTTGCACCCCAGAAACGGGGAATTTCACCCCAGTTACCAATATCCTTTGAATCTGAATTCGGGGTAAGATTATCTGTTCCATTCATGAAGATCTCCATCCTGCATCCGTTACCGCCTTCTCTTTCCATCCTTACAAGGGAATAAAGTCCGTTTAGTCCGGCATCAAATCCGGCCAGACTCGTAAAAAGTGTTTCGGTGCTAATAAGATGCGGAGGCTTTTCATCAAGTGCGTCCTTTGAACAACTGATCATCAATAAGACCGGAATAAGGATCAGCTGAATAACTATTTTATTTAATGATATGATTTTCATAATATTCATTTTAATGTTTGTTCTGATGAATTAATGTTAGAATCCAAGGCTAAGTCCAAAAACGAATTCTTTCTGAAGGGGTATTGCCTCCTGATTGCTTAATTCCGGATCCAGTCCGCGCCATTTTGTAAAAGTCATCAGGTTCCTTCCTGTTATATAAAGCCTTAGCTTTGACAATCCTGTCCTTTCAAGAATGGAACTTGCAAAATCGTATGATAATGAGATATCCTTAACACGGATAAAGCTGGCAGGATCGTATATGTATCCTCTTATACCTGCCATGTATTCAGCCTGTAAGTGATTCATCACAAACTCATTTGTAGGATTATCAGGTGTCCACCAGTTTTTCTTTGTAGTGTTTCTCCTTATTACAGAATATGTCTCAAGGTCAGTCATTAGCGGAAAAATATTCTTGGTTACCCCGTGAACGCCATGTACAAAAACATCAAGCTGGAACTTCTTATAAGAGAAAGTATTGGTCAAGCCCCATAATACATTCGGATCCTGCTGGCCAATGATCTGCTTATCTTCTGCAGTCATCTTTCCGTCTTTGTTTACATCCTTTAATTTTAGAAATCCCGGTTGCGAGCCCCACTTTGCAGCTTCGGCAGCTTCATCCAGCTGCCAGGTGCCTTCCCATACGAAATCATAGACTACTCTGATAGGCTTTCCGATAAACCAGCTGTTCACTACATCGTCAACTTCATTTCCCGCCTCGTCCTTAATACCATAAAGTGAGACTATTTTATTTTTCTCGTAAGCCAGGTTACCCGAGGTTGTCCACTGAAAACCTCCGAAATCGATGTTCCGTGAATTGATTGAAAACTCCAGTCCCGTGTTCTGCGTCTCACCTATATTCTGGGTAATAGAATTTATGCCATGAACAGGTGATATCGTTCTGTTTAGCAATAGATCAGTGGTATTTGTTTTATAGAAATTTATCTCACCCCTGATCCTGTCCTTAAGAATTCCAAAATCAAGCCCTGCATTCAGTGTAATTGAAGTTTCCCAACCGAGCTCATCCTGGCCAAGAACGCTGGGTGTATAGCCTGCAACTGTCTGGTCGCCATCAACCATATCGGTTGAACCAAGTCTGGATATGGACTCATAAGCACCCACTGCCTGATTACCGTTCAATCCCCATGATGCTCTCAGTTTAAGTTCGCTGAAGAGTTCCTTGAAAGGGAAGAAATCTTCGTCCTTCACATTCCATCCAAGGGCTACAGAAGGGAAAAATCCCCATTTCTTCTGGGCGCCAAAACCTGAGTAGCCATCCCTTCTTCCTGTAAAAGTTACAAGATATTTACTGTTGTAGGAATAATTAAGACGTACCATCTGCGAAACAAGCTTTGTATCATTGAAAGTATATCCAGGTTCAATTAGTCCTGCCTGTGCTGCTGAGTAAAAGGTCAGAAAATCATGAGGGAAGTTTGATGCACTTACTGTATTGGTCCCGCTTAAGTTCCTCTCATAACTGTAAAGAGCGGTTGCGAAAATGTTATGCTTACCAAACGCTCTTGTAAAAGAAAGGATATTTTCAACAACTGTATTATCATACTCACCTCTTGCGGTATTTGCACTTCCCAGAGAACCCAGACCCGAAGCAGTATTTCTTCCCCTGTAAGTGCTTGAATTGGTGTACCTCATTCTGATACCCGTATTTATTCTGTAACTTAATCCTTCCAGAAAGGGGAAATCAATAAGAGCATAA
>CAYVBH010000363.1:0-3785 GCA_964449015.1 uncultured Bacteroidales bacterium | reverse complement strand
TTCAGAAGCTTTATAACCAGGGAATGATCCTGGCCTTTGCCTATGAAACAGCCACGGGCGCTAAAGTACCGGCTGACCTGGTTGAAGACCGCGAGGGTAAATATTTCCACCGTGAAACGGGGGAGGAACTGCGGCAGATCGTTGCTAAGATGTCCAAGTCGCTTAAGAATGTGGTCAATCCTGACGATGTGGTGAAACAATACGGTGCAGATTCCCTGCGACTTTATGAAATGTTCATGGGCCCGCTGGATGTGATCAAACCGTGGACCGATACGGGTGTTAAAGGAGTATTTGGTTTTCTGGGCCGGGTCACCCGCTTTTTTGGCGAAGCAGAAAATGTAAATGCTGCCGAAGAGGATATGGAGATCTTGAAAGGTTTGCACCAAACCATAAAAAAAGTCAGCCAGGATATTGAAGCGCTCAAATTCAATACTGCCATTTCGCAAATGATGATCTTCACCAACCTATGCATCAAAAAAGGCAAGGTTACCAAGCAAACGGCAGAAGTTTTTACGTGTGTGCTTGCACCCTTTGCTCCGCACCTGGCCGAAGAACTTTGGGCGCTTTACGGAAACAAGCCCAGCATAAGCCGGCAAGATTTTCCTGTTGCAAATGAAACTTATTTACAAGAAGATACGTTTGATTATCCGGTATCCTTCAATGGCAAGCTTCGCTTCAAACTCATGCTGCCACTTTCGATGCAGGCAGCAGAAGTTGAAAAGGCCGTCAGGGAGGATCCGCAATCAGCCAGGTGGATTGAAGGAAAACAGATCAAAAAAATCATCTTCGTCCCCGGCAAAATTATTAACGTAGTTGTTGCTTAGCGTATGAAAAAGTTTGTAAAAATTGCCCTGGTTGCCGGCCCCGTTTTATTGGTGGCCGCAGCGGCATACTGGTTCATGCTTCCCCAATTAAATAAGGAGATTCAGCATGAAATCACCTCTCAGGCCTCACCTGTTGATAAAGAGGTAACCCGTTTGTACGGCATTGCCGTAGATTCATTTATTGTTGAAAAAAACAAAGTGGGAAGAGACCAGAACCTCGGGCAGATTTTACACAACTATGTGCTTCCGGAACGTGCTTTCACACAATTGCTGATGTATGCCGACCGGGTGTTCGATCTTCGGAAAATCCGCCACGGCAATAACTACACGGCTTTTGTTTCGAATGATACATTAAACAAATTGCAGTACTTTGTTTATGAACACTCGCCGGTAGATTATGTAGTTTTCGATTTTACCGACAGTGTCAGTATTTCTCTTGAGCAAAAAGAAGTGATTACCAAACAGAAAAAGGTGAGCGGTGAAATAGTGACCTCACTTTGGGATGCAATCACAAAAAACAATATCAATCCGCTTGTGGCCCTGCAATTGTCTGAAATGTATGCATGGACTGTAGACTTTTTCGGACTCCAGCCAGGCGATCATTTTACTGTTGTTTATGATGAATTGTATGTGGATACGGTTTCGATTGGTCTTGGCAGAATTCATGCTGCCAATTTCCATCATGTCGGCAAGGATTTACTGGCAGTTCCTTTCACACAGGACAGTGTGGAAACCTATTACGATGCCGAAGGAAAGAGTCTGAGAAGGGCCTTCCTGAAGGCTCCGCTTCGCTTTTCGCGCATCAGCTCCCGGTTTTCAGGCAGTAGGCTGCATCCTATTCTCAAGATCAGAAGGCCTCATTATGGAGTGGATTACGCCGCACCTACCGGAACACCTGTTTATGCAATCGGTGACGGCAGAATCATCATGGCAAGTTATCAGAAAGGCTCAGGAAGAGTAGTAAAAGTGAGGCATAACGGAGTTTATACCTCAACCTATATGCATCTGAGCGGCTTTGGTAAGGGTATTTCCACTGGTAAATATATCAGACAGGGTGAATTGCTGGGCTATGTGGGAAGTACAGGTTTGTCTACCGGACCCCATCTCGATTTCCGTGTATCCATGAACGGCTCTCCGATTGATCCGCTTCGCATGGAATCACCACCGGTTGACCCGGTCCGTCCCGATAAAATGGCTGCATTTGAGTCGGTTAAGGAAGAGGTGATCCGCCAGCTTACCGATACCGAAGAGCCCCAGCTAGTTGAGAACCCGCTGATCAAACCGGTACTTTTTAAGAGTTCGGTAAATTAGAACCCTATAACTATCTCAAGCATATTGCCAGCCCTTCCACATTTGGAGGGGCTTTTTATTTGGGATTACTTTGTGATCCTTTGCGGGATTACTGGCGTGATTCCTTTGGGATTACTTCGTGATCCCTGCAGAAATACTGGCGTGATTCCTTTGGCATTACTTCGTGATCCCGAAGGGGAGATCCCAGCAACAGCATGACAATTCCGGCCTCAATGCAAAGCATTGAGGTTTTTTAAATGAATATAGGGCAATTTCAAGCAAGCTTGATTGCCCTATATTCATTTAAAACCCGGGCAGAGCCCGGGGGAATAAGCGCCTGTATTCAAAAACTCAATAGGAGTAACCCCGGCTTTAAAGATTCACAAAAAATGCTGCTGCATATACCCGAATAAATTTTGCTGCAACATTTATGCGGTCAAATAGGTTATCTGTGTATTTTATTTTTCCTCAATGTGTGCACTTAAGACCACAATATTTTTTTCTATTTTTTTCTGTTCTACTATTATAGTATATGTTTTGCCTTTAATAGCATTAAACTCCAATGTATGAACTATGAAATATTTTTGTCCCGAAGGTCCATTCGATCTGCCATTAATACCAACCTCTATCGTGTTCTTTCCTTCGGGGATTTTGATATCGAAATTTGCGCTCAACTTATTAAATGCGTAAAGTATACCAATTCCTTGTTCGGGTAATGAAGGCGCAAAATCGTTTATCCGAAAAATCATGGGCATATTTTCTTGCTTATCTACATGTAATATAGCCGTTTGGTTATATATTTTTTCATCGTATAAGGCTACTTTTTCAACCTTAACAGGTATTTCTTTCTTGTTTTTAGCGTCGTCCAGTTCATACGCTTTGTAACCTTCCTTAAAATCGAACAGGTAAGATTTCTTTTCCAGGTTCAGGATTAATTTCACAAATTCTTTTTCCTTGATATCAAATATTTCAAAAGTGTTTTCTCCAACAGGTACCTGAACGGAAAAACCAAGGCTCCCAACTTTACTATATGACCAAAAAAGTGATTTTTCGACGTATTCGCTTCTTGCTTTGCCATTAACTTTATATAGATTGATTTTCAATGTTGAACTGCCTGCATACGTAACAGTTGCAACATCAGAAGTGTCCATGGATTTTATTAAAGGGGTTTTCCCTGCAGTACGCATAGTTCCGAATGAAAAAAACATAACTGTAAGTAAACCAGCAAATAATGTAATGAATTTGTTTTTCATAATCAATTAATAATTTGTATATCTGTTTAAAAAATATCCGATAATAGCCAACAAATCTATCGCATTTAAATCTCAATCTTCAGAATAACAAGCAGCCCATCTTGCGAAAATCCAATTGTCTTACCCGGAAGTAAATATATTAAAAATCGGGTATGGTTATTCCTTGAGGCTATTTTTATAACGGACAGGTTGCAGCAGGCGACAGGGAAGTTGGCGGTCAGGGCATAGGGTAACAACATCCAAGTGTGTTTACAAGCCTTATTTATTGACCATTTGGGCAACCTCTTTTTGTTTGGGATTACTAACGTGATCCCTGAGAGGGAGATCCCAGCAACAGCATGAAAATTCCGGCCTCAATGCTTTGCATTGAGGTTTTTTAAATGAATATAGGGCAATTTCAAGCAAGCTTGATTGCCCT
>CAYVBH010000362.1:0-3786 GCA_964449015.1 uncultured Bacteroidales bacterium | reverse complement strand
GCATAATTTCAAGTTATTACAGAAGTTATTATATAATTTAAGTGGACACTAATGAAATAATCCATCAAAATATGCTTTAGCAGATTTTTCATAGCCTGCCATAAAACACATTATCATCATTCCATAACCATGTGCTTCAGATATTGTATTTGCTCCTTCATCACTATAAACATAATACTCCCCCTCTTTACAACCATTTCTTATATATTCTTTTTTCCATGCAGAGTAGAATGCGCTTGTTTGATTGTCTAATTCTGATTGACTGTAATTATCAGGTTTAATATGGCTGGCTGTGTAGCTGGTATGATTTGGGAAAGGAATCTGGCTTTGTACAGTGTCGGGTGGAGGATCCTGCCATTCATCTGATTTCTTACATGATGTTACTATAACAACCAGTATAAATACACGTAAAATTTTTGTATAAAAGTCCATAATATGTCTTTTTGATATTGACTGATGGTATAAATCTTAAATTGTTAAAATCATTTTATTTTAAAATTTGCTACTTTATCTCAAATCTATAAATTTTATTATCATTTTTCGGAGGAGTTTAACAGAATATTTCATTGAGACAATTACTGCTAACGGCCCGGCGGAACCGAAACCCGGTGCAACCGGGTGAGCTCGCGACCGAAGGGAGCAACGTTTCACCCGGTGCAACCGGGTGAGCTCGCGACCGAAGGGAGCAACGTTTCACCCGGTGCAACCGGGTGAGCTCGCGACCGAATGGGAGCAACTGATACCGGGTGAACTCACGACTGAAAGGAGCGAGGTTTTGTACGTACAACCTGTTAAATATACCGTTCGTTTTATAACGCTCATTCATTTCTTAAATCATGCAAATGATTTTCAAAGTATTTCTTTATTTCAGGCAGGAAGGCTTCTATATTATCAAACCTTTCTCTATTATCTTCGTAATCATCAAAGAGCTTTACCAATCCTCTAATCTCTGTAAAACCTGCTTTAATATCATTATTGATATATTTCTTTGCTTGTCTTTTCCCTAAATTCTGTTCAAGATATTTTATCGTACACGCTCTAACAACATATTCTTGAATTATAACATTCCAAACAGAGTACCCATGATTATTCATCTTTTCACTTTGAGCATACAAAAATGCCTCTCCCAGTGCTTTAAACATATCCTGGTTTCTTGCTATGAGTGGATTTATATATGAATGAGTGAATTCATGAATTATAACAGGTAAATACCAGTCTTCCGGATAGGTAGGAATACCATTGTTATCGGGGAATCTGGCACCTAGAACAGATACGAACTCGACCTTCCCTCCTGAAAAGGTAACCGGATAACCATAATTGCAACTGCCATTTTGCAATGCTAAATAAATTGTAAAGTTGTCGGGATAGTATCCGAAGAATTGCTTGTACCATTGAAAGATTTGCACTCTCTTTATCATTTTTCTCAGGTTGCCCCTGGCAAGTTCCTTAAACTCTTTTTGAGTATTCAGGAAGTTGAGAAAATTACTTTCAACTGCAAATAATCTTGCGTTTTCAAGATAATTACTTATAAGAGTTGAGTCCCATCTTGGGTCAAAACTAGCCGGTAGATTTGATATGTCAAATTTGGGTTCCAATTCTGGAGGTGGGCCTATATAGACTGCTAGGGACATAGGTGCGTCTCCATTTATTTGATATTCGTTTTTATATTCTTTTGCATTGTGAATGGATGGATGATCTTTAAAAGCTTCAAAATATTTTACAACTTCTTGATTATACCTCGGTATTAGAAATTCTGTATATTGTTTATCTTCTGCTAATTGACTTATTACTCCGAACAAATCAATAGTAGGGTTCAATAAGATTTCCATTTGCCCCTCAGGGGAATCTGAGAGTCTTTGTTCACTAGTTGTGCATCCTGAAAATTGAACAAGAATGAGAAAGATGCCAATTGTTTTTAGACTATGTTTCATGATTCGTTGTTTTCTAATTCGATATAACGGCACGGCGGAACCGACACTGGTAAAACCAGTCCAGCTCATGACCGAAAGAAGTAACCGAAATCCGGTGATTTGCTTCTTGATCCATAAGTCTTTCTATAATGTTGATAGTTAGCATTGTACAGAAAGAGAAAAAAGAAAGGACTTCTGGCCGGTTAACCTCATCCGGTTTTTGTGTGGCTGGCGTTTACGTCACCCGTGCAAATACCATGACAAACCTATTAAATATACCGTCCGTGTTATGCGTTGTGCTGTTTTGCTAGTAATCTAGGCAGCTGTTTCTTGTCTTCTTTTAATCCTCCTTAAATCCTTAGCTTTTATCTTCTTTTCCTCTTCAAGGTCATAGTCATTCTGAAGCCCCAGCCAAAATTTTGCAGAATTACCAAAGTAATAGCTTAATCTAAGTGCAGTATCTGCAGTAATACTTCTATTACCTTTGATTATTTCTGAAGTCCTGGTTTGGGGTATACCAATGTCCTTAGATAGTTTGTATGCAGAAATATTAAGAGGTTTAAGAAATTCTTCAAGAAGAATCTCACCTGGATGTATATTCATTAGTCTTTCCATATCTTGAATTATTTATGATAGTCCATAATTATTACTTCTGATGCGTTTCCATCTTCCCATTTAAATACAATTCTCCATTGGTCATTGATTCTGATACTGTAGAAATCCTCCATTTTACCTGAGAGTTTTTCTAACATATTTGAAGGAGGAATTTTTAAGTCCATCAATTCTTGTGAGTTGTTTAACATTCTCAATTTCCTTCTTCCAATTTGTTGTATGTCAGGCGGCAGATTTTTGACTCTGTCTCCATTCCATATCTTCTCAGTCTCTTTCGATCCAAATGAGATAATCATATTACGTTACGCGTTACTAACGGCAAAGGTAAGCATTGTTTTTTTATTTGCCAAATCGAGTGGGGCTGACTTCGCAAAACGCATAAAGGCCCTGCGGAACAGAAACCCGGTGAACCGAGGAGCAACGCGACGAGCTCGCGACCGAAGGGAGCAACTGCTCATCCCGGTGAAACTGGGTGAGCTCGCGACCGAAGGGAGCAACTGCTCATCCCGGTGAACCGAGGAGCAACGCGACGAGCTCGCGACCGAAGGGTGTAATGTTTTGTAGGTGTTACCCGCCTTGCCCCTTACCGAAGGTCGGGAATGCAGGGGAGCGCTGTCCCGGGTTATGGCCGGTTTCGGAGAAGTCCCTGTTGCAAAAACCGTGACAACTGCGTCAGCCGTAGCCTTGCTTTGCCAACCGTAGCTATGCGGAGGCTGGGCGAAGGCTGAACCGATTAATTTCCTTGTGTGAGTTTTACCCCTTACTAATTCAAAGTAAAATCATGTTAATTTAGTATCGATGCCTCAATATTGCTTTTTACAGCTTAATTATATTAGATAACACTGCTTTCCGGGAAATTTAGACTCAAAAATTGTATGAACTTAAGATAAATAGCTCATTTGGATATGACTTAGGTTTTATGCTCTCCTGCCACATTCTTCTTTCTTAGAAGTATTCCACGTAGGGCGGCTATTGCTATTAGTAGAAAGACCACCCCGATGATACAGACCACCAGGCAAACCTTTGTATTCTGTTTTAGGTAAGCATCGGGAACATCTGGATTAGCCAGGTTAGCCACTCCAAAAAGCAGTAAGAATCCACTTACTAGTAATCCTACTATGAGAATGGCCACATTGATTATTTTCGTGGTACGGATTTCCAGAAATGCCATTTCAATTTAAATTTGGTATAATATAAATTTACATCATTCTGTTTAAGCCCCTTAAATCGTCAGACTAAATTATAGATAGAAATCTGTAATTTT
>CAYVBH010000361.1:0-3789 GCA_964449015.1 uncultured Bacteroidales bacterium | reverse complement strand
TTTGTCAACTTCATCAAGGGTGAGTTTCACCTTCACACGCAGATTACTTCCCCGGGCCATTTGCCGTGAACCTCTTTCGCCGCCGCGGCCGCTGGTAAATCCACCAAAGCCCCCGAAACCCAGATCGCTGAATATATCACCGAAGTGCGAAAAGATGTCATCCATGGTCATGCCTCCTCCGCTGAAACCACCTCCTGCTGCTCCACCAACACCAGCATGTCCAAACTGGTCGTAACGGGCCTTTTTCTGAGGGTCACTCAGCACTTCATAAGCTTCTGCAGCTTCTTTAAATTTATCTTCAGCCGATTTATCCCCCTGATTGCGGTCGGGGTGATATTTCAGGGCCTGCTTCCGGTAAGCTTTTTTTATTTCATCGGCTGAGGCGCTCTTGACAACTTCAAGGACTTCGTAATAATCGCGTTTTGACATAAAATTTTTCCGTATTTTCCCTTCGGTTAATATTTATTCTCCAACAACCACCTTGGGATACCTGATCACCTTGTCGTGAAGCATGTATCCTTTTTCCACCACATCTACTACCTTGCCTTTCAGTCCTTCCTCAGGTGCAGGAACCTTGGTGACAGCCTCATGGAAATCGGTATTGAATTCCTGATTCAATGCTTCAATTTCCTTGACTCCGTTTTGCCCCATAAAATCCTTAAACCGGTTGTATATCAGATTCATTCCCTCTTTGAGTGCATTGAGGTCCTGGGAATTGTCAACCATACTTAAACCCCTTTCAATATCATCCACAAAAGGAATGAGCTTTTTCAGAAGATCTTCGGAGGCCGTCTTGACCATATCGGCTTTCTCCTTCAGTGTGCGCTTCCGGTAATTGTCAAATTCAGCTGACAAACGCAGGTATTTGTCATGCAACTCCTTTGATTTTTCTTCAATCGCCTTGATTTCCTCAAGTACTTTCTGGTTATCCTGCTCTTCTTCGGGAGATTTTTGCGTTTCCTGACTGCTTGACTCCTGCCCGGGTGTTTCACCATTTGTTCCGGCAGATTCTTCTGAAGGCCGGGTTGAATGTTTTTTCTTACTTGCTGTCTCGTTCTTTGCCTCTTCCTTTTTTTCTTTACCAGTCATCTCAAAAGTTTTTAATCGCACAATAATTTGAAATCACACAGCAAATTGCCTGCCATAGGTGTGTAAAGCGACATTTTGGCAGATTAATTGAAACCACATACAACAATCTTCGTATCAAAATAAAAAACGGTTTTTTCCGTTAAAAACTCTGACAAAACAGTTATTACCAATTAAACCAATTCGTCACATGAAGCAATTCATACTTAAACTCTCCGTCATTGCAGCCTTAATTCTGTCTGTTCCTTCCAAAGGCAATTGTCAAAGCGATCTTCCTGAGGTATTCAAAAAGGAATCCATCCCCGAACAACTCAGGTATCTCGAGGATCATACCCGGATCTATGAAAATTACAGGGCCATCCGGGAAGATATGTTCCGGATAATAAGCAAAAATACAGTAGATACGCTGAAAAACGCCAAAAACACAATCAGTAGTCTGTTACAGGAAACCCATGTGCTCAATGCACGAATCGATTCACTTCGAAGCAGCCTCGAATCAACCGGTGCCAGTCTCGAAAAAGCCGCAAGCACCAAAAACAGCATCAGCATCCTGGGCATCGAGGTCAATAAAGTGGTCTACAATTCTGTCATGTGGGCCATTGTGGCGGGATTATTGCTTCTGCTCGCCATTGGATACTTAACCTTCAAACACAACCGGATTACAACTGTAAAAACCCTGAAAGAACTGGAAGACATGAAGTCCGAATTTGAAGAATACCGCACAAAGACCCGGCTTGAGCGCGAAAAGATGAACATTGAGCATTTCAACGAAATCCAGAAGATGAAGGGGAAGAGGTGATTAATTTTCCCCTCTCAGTTCCTTTCGGACGAAAATACCCGAAGGGTTCAGCATGCTTTCATCCCATCCGCCTGTGGCGTTTGCCCCGGGTTTTAGTGCCGCTGAAGATTCTTTTTTGTCACAAATCGACCAGCAACACCAGCTGATCTGATACTTGTTGAGCAGATCCCACCAAAGCCTCGACTCTTCATAGTTGATATCACCGTCGCCGTTGGCAAATACGGTTCCAAATTCAGTAACCATGAGCGGAATGCCGTTGTTAAGCGCAGTCACTGCCTTATCCCTTAATTCCTGCTTGTGCGTGGATGCATAATAATGAAGCGAATAAACAATATTCTTCCCTTTAATGGGATCTAGTGAAGCTTCATCCACATCCTGCGACCAGGTGCGCGATCCGCAAACAATCAGGTTCAGCGTGTCATACATGCGTATGGTATCAATCACTGCCTCGTGATAAGGTTTGATCGAATCGGCCCAGGAAACATCATTCAGGGGTTCATTATAAGTTTCATAAATTATGTTCGGATATTTTCCGTATTGCCGAGCCATATCTGCGAAGAACTTCTTTGCCTGGGGAAGATGCCGCTGGGCATGATGATCATGCCAGTCGATGATGATGTACATACCCAGTTGCAATGCTGCACTTATAGCCGAATCCACCTTTTGCCTTTCGGCCTCGGGATTGGTTAGATATCCACCATGTTCAACAGCCATGGCTGCCCGTGTGATCGAACACTTCCAGTCGTCGCGCAGCCATTTGATGGCACTGTAATTATAATATTTTGGAATTTCCTGGCTCCAGAAAAGTGACATTCCCTTCAGCTGCACCGGATTGCCATTCATATCCACTACCTTATTTCCTGCTACACTAAGCTGCCCATACTTTTCAACGGGTGTAGGCTCAGCTTGTTCTTTCACATGCTGGCAAGAGGTAACCACGATGATAAGTAAAGCAGAAATAAAAAAGGTGATCTGACATTTCATATCCTTAGTAAGGGAAAAACCTTGGGAAGCATTGTTAACAGATGTTTTCATAGTGATTCACTCTTCTGATTAATGAATTTTGGTTTATGTCTTCTTGTAATGACACATGATTCAAATATACACTATTGTTTCAATATGATGCTTTTCTTGGCAATTTCTATGTCATATTCCACTTCACCGGTCAGGTTTTTCCAGGAGAATGCGGAAATGTTTCTTTTATTACCTCCGTTATTGAACCGGTCGCCCAGATGCAGCAACGGAATTTCATCCATATACCTGCTGGTGATGCTCACGACTGTTTTCCAGTGATCCAGGGCTTTTCCAAGATGGCTGATGCTTTCCGCTTTTTTCTTTTCATCTCCGGTAGTTCTGAAATACTGCAATGCCGTACCGCCTCTGAGCTTTTCGCTGAAATAGAGGCTCAAGTATGCCCAGGTTCTGATGTCGTCTATTTCATGGATCAGGGTCGGGTTCTTGGTTTTAAGCTGGTCCAGCAGAGCCAAAGCCTTTTCCCCATCCTGTTCCAACTCATCAGCCAGTTGTACTGGTGTAATCTTATCTACTCCCAGACATTTGCCGGCCACAAAATCCTGGATGGAAACATAGGAGGTGTCAAGTGTGACATTGCGGATGATTTCATCAACCGAAATAAAAGGAGAAACGCTGTCATAATAACAGGGCATGTTCGATTTATACCCGGCCAGAAATCCTTCTGAGTAAAGGGTAAAGTCCCATGTAGAAGCATAATAAGAAGCCAGTTTCAGCGGCATCTTATCGGCCAGGTTATGTGCTTCCAATAGTTTATCCCCAAAGTCAATATCGTATTTTTTGTTGAATGCGTGCACAAACACCTCGTCTTTAGTGCCGGGGTCGTACATCAGCCTGCCCCATATCTGGTAAAACAGCCATTGTTTTTCAAA
>CAYVBH010000360.1:0-3809 GCA_964449015.1 uncultured Bacteroidales bacterium | reverse complement strand
CCGATTTCAGGGTTTCCTGCTACCTGATTGCCAATGCAAAAGGAAACTCAATCAATACTCTGAACGGAAAAATCACTTTGCTGAATTCCCTTTTTGTAAAAAAAGACAAGCAGTTACAGGTGTACGATCTCAGCCTGGTTACTGAAAACTACAGCGGAAGCAACCGGATGGAAATCAAGTCAGATTTTCTGGATGCTGATTTGTACGGAAAATATGAGTTAACGCGGGTTGGTGAATCTCTTAAGAAGTATCTGATCACCTATCTTCCGTCGTTGTTTGATACATCAGGGATATCTGATTCACCGCTGCAAAGCAGCATGACTCTTAATGCCTCATTGAAAAATGTCAAGCCCTTGTTCGATTTCTTTTTGCCTAAATACAATATTGCCGAGAACAGCACGATTAATCTTACCTACAACCCTGAAAATGAAAAAATGCATTTTCATTTTCAAACCAACCGTATCGAAGCCAAAGGTATTGTATGGAACAACCTCAACCTGCTTGTCGACGGAGACGGCCAATCCATTGTTGTTGATGCCGGCGGTAAGGATCTTGCCATCAATGACCGCATCAGCCTGGAAAATTTCACCGTGATGGCCAACACGGCAAGCGATTCTGCAGGGATTACAATGAGATGGAATAACTGGCAGGATATACAATACAAAGGAACTGTGAATGCCCTTGCAAAATTGAACCGGACACCCGGAAATCAACGGCCCCGCCTTGATCTTTTTCTGAAATCAACAAGCTTCATCACAAGCGATACGATATGGCGAATTCACCCGGGACACGTCAGCTTTGATACCAGCCACATACAATTTGACAACCTGATTGTCAGTCACCTGAATGAATTTTTCACCATTAACGGGGCGCTTTCAGAAAATCCTGACGAAGAGGTCAATATCCTGTTCAATCATTTTAACCTGGGCAACCTAAATGGTTTATCCATGACCTCAGGCAATAAGCTGGGAGGAATTCTCAACGGTAAGGCTACTATTTCCGATTTATATCACAATACCCTGTTTACCAGCCTGCTGAAAGTCGACAGCCTGATGATCAACAATGAGATATTGGGCAATACGGAAATTACCTCACGCTGGGATGATGACCGGAAGGCAATTGATTTGGAGGCACAGGCTATACGCGATGATCTTAAAATTATTGATATCCGGGGAACCTATCTGCCGTCAGAAAAAGGAAAGCTGGCATTTACACTCAACCTGGACAGGCTCCGGCTAAACCTCTTTAATCCCTATGTCAGCACTATATTCAGTGATTTGAGAGGACTTGCATCCGGGAAAGTGAGATTGACCGGAACCATGGCCAAACCACTTTTAAACGGTGAGCTGAACCTGCAAAAAACAAATTTCACTGTTAATTACCTGCAGACACGTTATACTTTTACAGAGAAGGTGCTCATAGAAAACAACAACATTTATTTCCAGAACATCCGGATCTATGATCCCAAAAGCAATTCGGCCTACCTTTCAGGGGCCATCAGAAATAAATACTTAAAGGATTTTCAACTGGACCTGACCATCCGGTCGGATAATTTCATGTGTCTGAACACCACGCTGGCCGACAATAAAGATTTCTACGGCACCGCCTTTGCCACCGGTACGATAAGAATAGCAGGGCCTCCAAAAAATATCACCATGGATATTTCAGCCCGGACTGAAAAAGATACGAAGATTTTTATACCACTGAATAATACCGGTGAACTGGATGAGTACCCCTTTATCAATATATATAATGAGAGAACCGGTGAGGGTTTAGATATTGAGAACTCGGAATACCAGGTTGATTTATCCGGTATGCAGATCAATTTCGATTTGGAAGTGACTCCCGAAGCTGAGGTACAGATCATATTTGACCCCAAACTGGGCGAAAAGATCCATGGAACCGGCAAAGGCAATCTCGATATGAAAATAAACACTGCCGGTGATTTCACGATGTTCGGCGATTATGTGATTGAAAAAGGAGACTATCTTTTCACATTGCAGAATTTCATCAACAGGGAATTTACCATTGAATCAGGGGGAACCATCAGGTGGGACGGAGATCCGCTGAATGCCACCATTGACATTAAAGCTTATTACCGCACCAAAGCCTCACTGAACGATTTGCTGGGTACCCAGGACGAAAACAGCAGCAAAATATGGGTGCATGACCTCATTACCATGACCGGAAAGCTGATGAGTCCGGATGTGAAATACAACATTGATCTGCCCGGGGCCGATGAAACAGCAAAATTAAGCCTGAACAGCGCCATTACATCCGCTGATGAATTGAATCGCCAGTTTCTTTCACTGCTGATCCAAGGACAGTTTCTTCCCAGTACAAGCCGTTCAGGTCAGGGTCAGTATGCTTCTTCCTCCTCATCGTCTTATTCAAGTGCAGCTGGCGTAAATGCCAGTGAATTCCTGTCAAACCAGCTGAGCCACATGTTGTCAGAAATAGTCAATGACTTGGACGTCAACGTCAATTACCGTTCTAACCGGCAGATGAAAAGCGACGAAGTGCAGCTGGCGCTTTCTTACCAGTTGTTTAATGACAAACTGACCATCAGCGGAAGCGTGGATATGGCCACAAATGCCACCGCGGAATCAGGTGATGAGATCGTGGGAGAATTTGATATAGACTATAAATTAACCAAAAATGGCAAATTGAGGGTCAAAACATACAACCATGCAAATAATGATATGTTATACGAAAACTCCCCCTACACACAAGGCTTTGGCTTTACATACAGGGAAGAATTCGACACTTTCGGTGAACTGATCAAAAGATATTTCAATAAATTATCAGGAAAGAAGGAAGACGAACCGGCTCCTGTTTCACAGGAAGAACTACCCGATGAAGTTAATAACTAAACCCAAAAAATAATCCCCTGTATTTATCGTTTATTTAATTTTAGCAAAACTAAAAACAGAGTATATGCTTTTTGTATTGTTACAGAATGTAGCCACCAGCAGCCTGGATAGTCTTTCAACAGCCGGTGCCGGCAATGCGTCGCAGGTTTCATACATCGACCTGGCCTTCAAGGGTGGGTGGGTTATGTTTCCGATCGCAATCCTTTCATTGATTGCCGTATATGTATTTGTTGAAAGATTCATGACCATCCGGAATGCGGCAAAAATCGACCAGAATTTCATGAACCGGATAAAGGATTACATACATGACGGCAAGGTGGATTCAGCATTAGCTCTGTGCCAGTCGACCAACAACCCGTTGGCCCGGATGATTGAGAAAGGGGTCAGCAGGATAGGCCGTCCGCTGAACGACATCAATACCGCCATCCAGAATGTCGGACAGGTTGAGATTTATAAGCTCGAAAAAGGATTGCCCATTCTGGCATCCTGTGCAGGTGGAGCTCCCATGATTGGATTTTTTGGAACCGTACTCGGCATGGTGAGAACATTCATGGACATGGCAAATGCCGGAAACAGCCTGGATATCGGAGTGCTCTCAAATGGTATTTATATAGCGTTGATAACCACTGTAGGAGGGCTGATGGTTGGCATTCCTGCTTTCTTTGCATACAACTACCTGGTTTCACGCGTGGAAGAACTGGTTAACCGGTTGGAAGCGCACTCGATGGAATTCATGGATTTGCTTAACGAACCCGTAAAAAAATAGCTTTTGCTGACTGAATCCCATGGCATTACGATCAAGAAATAAGATTGATGTGAATTACAGCACTGCAGGAATGACCGACATCATCTTCCTGTTGCTGTTGTTTTTCATGCTGACTTCGACCCTGATTGCCCCCAACGCGATCAAACTGTTGCTGCCGCAAAGCAACAGCC
>CAYVBH010000359.1:0-3821 GCA_964449015.1 uncultured Bacteroidales bacterium | reverse complement strand
TCAGAAATCGAAAGACTCGCGTGGATTCTTTATACTGAAATGTAAGTGACCGATTCTCGAAAGAGGAGAAGAAAATATTAATACTATGGACCACCCTATTTCAAGTCTTAAACCTCCTGGGTAAAAAATGGTGGAAAATTAGAACATCGAAGGAGGGCGAAAATGCCTATAAATTTGACATTAATACTCAGTGGATATGCAGCACTTGTATCAACTGTTAGTCTTATAGAGAAAATTCTAAGCTATTCCAAAAAATTGAAGGTAATCGTTGAAGAAGGTGCATTTGATAACGTCTGTAACCTGGTATTGGTTAACTATGGAAGAAGGCCGATAACCATTAAAGGTATTAGCCTCACTATAGGACCCGAACCAGTCCTGCGAGATTACATATTCGAGTATGACCAAAACGAAGAATTAAATTTCCCGATTGTACTGGATCAATATCAAAGCCGACGTATTCAGTTTGGTGGAATTGTTTCATCAATGCTCAGCTCTTCGGATCAAAAAGTTCAAATTTGTGTAACTGATATTGAAGGGAAAACTTTTACCAAGTTCACGAGAAGAATTGTAGATACTCGTTGGGGTTTTATTGAAAAGAAGTCATCTTAGCAGAGGAAAAATGCAGTAGGTCTTATGGCATTTGTAGAATTGTGACAAAGGTCAATATAACAATAGGAGATCAAGATGGAATATGAGATTGCAACATTAGCTGTAAGCCTTGCCCAAGCTCTTACAAAAGATACTGTGGACTGGGTAAGAACGGAAATTGAAGTTGCTAAGAAAAAGAAGGATCTAATACAAGCTCAAAATGAGTATGAGGCAATTATCCAAACCTTAGTAAATGAGAAACTAGAAATTCAGAGGATTGCCCAGCAGTATCAGCAATTGTATAGCGGAATTTCAATCTCTGATGAAGACTTTGAACATTTACACAAAACTCTTTCTGAAATGCTTCCTGTTGTCATCGGCTTAAACCCTGAAAGTAGAAGCGGGATCGAAGCATTTCAGACAATTTTGGACTTAATAAATGTGAACCTGCTAAAGTCAATGCAACTGATCGGTTTTGATTATAAGGAAGCTATCGGAAGACCCCTTACTCAGGTTTGCGCAAATGCAATAGAGAATATTGGAAGACCAAAAAACCCAATAAAACAAGCAGGGAAGAAATAACATCACATATTAATGAAGTGATGACAGTCTCATGTTACCGAAGCGTTGCTTAACATCAATCTTCACCCGTTTTAATCCCCATCATCATATTGTAATGAGAAAGTTGTTCGTGTTTCTCGAATATTTGCTTGAAAACGTCAAGATACCTTTCGACTGTAGCGTCATCTGGGGGAGAATAATATTCATCACTCAATATCCCACCACTATGAGATCCATTATTAACCCATGAGCAAAGATCTTTGCATTTTATACGATCATCACCTTCGAATTTCAAATACAGCTGATCAAGGCGGATTCCTCCTAGCATTTTAAAATATGCTTCGAGTATTCGACGAAGTGTATTTTGTATGGTCGGATTGTTACACTTTTCCCTGCGCACTTCTTCCCACAACAAATCATATGAGGTTTTAATTGGGTTTGAAAGTTGCTTCTCGATCTCAGAGCCTGATTTTCCCTTTCTTAAGATCCAAAAAGTTTCCTCACAGAGCACCTCTTTTGATCGGTTTGAATTATAGGTTAGCTCTTTGAAAAAATACACATTATGAGTTAAAACGAAAACTTGTTTTACAGTCGTACTTTTTAACCTTACTTCTTCAATCAAATTTCGAATCAAACTGCTAACAATAAACAATACATCGCTATCTAGACTTGAAACTGGATCATCGAACACAACAACCTTATTAGTTGTCACTCCACTTTCTGATTGGCTGCCTGCGATTAAGTGAAAAAAATAAAGGAAAGTTATAAAGTTTCGTTCCCCTTCACTCAGCGTATTTTGTGCATCAACGCCATTCTCTCGAACTAATTTATATGTTCTGTCATCGTCGCCGTTTGATAAGGAAAAACTGTGAAAACCAAAGTTTTTTAATATGTTATTAATTGCATCAAGTGTAGGTTGTATGCTTGTGGTTTGTTTTTCTAATCTGTTTAGCTCTTTTGTTGCAGTCTTTTTCACCTCACTTTTTTTCGCAATATTTTCTTCGAGACCCGTTATGGCTTTTTCAATCGAATCTTTTTGTTTTTTATAATCATCGATATCGTTCTCTAACTCCTTTAAAATGTATTTCCATATCTGCCCTTTAAGGGTTTGTTTCTCATCCTTTAAATTATTTACTAGTTTGTTATTGTGATCGATTGCATGATTAGCTTCGAGTATCAGCCTTGCGAGGCGATCCCCCGTATCTTGGGCTGAATCAAGATTACATGCCTGACTAACTTCCCTACTCTTGGATTCTAGTAGTTGCAAGTTCTTAAACACTACAGATTCAAAAAGTTGAATCCCTAGTACAAACGCATCCCTGTCTAGATATTGAGAATTTTCATTTTTAATCTCATGTAATTGGCTCAAAACTCTTTGGCTTTCCGTTTTGTACTCCAGTAGCAAATTGCTTATCTCCTGACAATCACTTTCATAACTCTCGTCGAAAAATACTTCTAAGCTCTTAGCAAAACCCTCTGTTGTCATCTGTTGACAAAATGGGCAAATTTTTTCATTTTTTTGGTAATACTCATTTCCCTGTCTGACCCAATCATTATTTCCAAGCATCAGAATCATTTTTGCAATATCAATATCTTCCTTACCAATTATCTTTTTTGTTAATATGGAATTTTCTTCAAAATTAATTAGATTTGTTAACTGAATTTCAATAATCGGATCAGAGGTAGACAAGCTTTTCGAATATACTTGCGACGCACGGCTTATTAAATCTTCTCGAGAGCAAATTGCAGATTCATTATTGATTGATTCTTCCAAAACCTTCTGTTTAAATTTATCTTTGCTTGCCCTACAACCTTCGAATGCTTCTGCAAAGTATTCATCATTTTCCTGCTTTTGAACAAAGAACCGATCTTCGTATTTTTTCTCCAGTTCCTGTAATTCAACCCTTTTGCCTTTTTTCGAGTCTGAACCGTTTAAGGTGGCACCGAGGTCTGATAATTTGTTATCAATCTCGGTTATCATCTTTTTTGTCTCCTCAATTTTTGTCAAAACATCGGCGTCCTCTTCACCTAATGTAAACACTCCCTTTAATGGGCCTGAGGAATTGAAATTTTTTTCAACGAATTTTCTGTTGTATACTCGAGTCTCTAGTTCCTGTTCTTTTTCCCAGTACATTTGACAATTTGGATACGACGTATTATCACCGATTACATTACTTATTGTTGTCTTTCCTGTTCCATTCGCACCAAAAAAATAATTAAACTGCTTTAATTCATCAATTGATATAATATTGTCTAAAAAGGAAGCTGCTTTACAAATATCAATTTTTGTTATCACGAAATGATTATCCTCTGAATTTCTGATCGAATTTCAATTTAGTGTAATTTTTGTTCTCCTATTTCACAAAGAAGGTTGCCAGCACCAACGGTTGGCAAATTTCTCCGCCATATGCATTCGTGCCACAGTGCTCTCCAGCCCCAACTCCATAGATCGTCAGGTAAGAGTTTTCATAAATATCATCAAATTCTTCAAGGCTTACAACAAAGTAAGCATCGTACGTGCCGGGATAGTAGCACTGGAATTGTTCGTTGCTGAGCACATTGAACACCCTGCATGTGAGTTTAATAGTCTTTCCCTCATACTTGTCAGGATAAGTATTGAAATCTCTCCAATCCACCTGTTCGAATTGTGCCATGTAATCCTGAGTTTTAGC
>CAYVBH010000358.1:0-3823 GCA_964449015.1 uncultured Bacteroidales bacterium | reverse complement strand
ATACCACGCGATAAATTTATCGTGATCACGGGACTGTCCGGATCCGGAAAATCATCACTGGCATTTGATACCATATATGCGGAAGGGCAAAGAAGATATGTTGAGAGTCTTTCATCCTATGCCCGGCAATTCCTGGGCAGAATGAACAAACCCGAGGTGGACTTTATCAAGGGATTACCTCCGGCGATTGCCATTGAGCAAAGGGTAAATTCACGAAATCCCCGGTCAACAGTTGGTACGTCTACTGAAATATATGATTACATCAAGTTGTTGTTTGCCCGCATTGGGCAAACCATTTCTCCGGTTTCGGGAACCGCAGTGAAAAAGGAAACCGCCACAGATGTGGTCAACTACATTACTTCCTTCCCTGAAGGAACCCGGCTGCTCATTATGTATCCGTTGAAGCAGAATGGCAGCCTGAGTTTTGCCCAAAAGCTTGAAGATCTGAAGCATCAGGGTATTACCCGCCTGGTGATCAACGGTAATACACTTAAGCTGGAGGAGGCCATTGTAAAGAAGCCACCTACAACCGCTGATGCGGTTTATGTTTTAATCGACCGTATAGTTGTTGATCATACTGATGATTCGAAAAGCAGGTATGCCGATTCGGCTCAGATGGCATTTACATCAGGAGAAGGAAGGTGCATAGTAAGAACAGTTGACGGAGAACCGGTTGAAAAAAGCTTCAGCGATATTTTTGAAGCAGACGGAATGAGGTTTGAAGAACCTTCAGAGCACATGTTTAGCTTCAACAATCCGGTGGGCGCTTGTCCTAAATGCGAAGGCTATGGTAAAGTAATCGGAATTGACGAGGACTTGGTTGTGCCCAACAGGAATCTTTCGGTGTACGATGATGCCATTGTTTGCTGGAAAGGTGAGAAAATGTCCAAATGGAAGGACAAGCTGATTTACAATGCGGATAAATTCGGTTTTCCGATTCACCGGCCTTACAACGACCTGACCGAGGAGCAGAGAAACACTTTGTGGAATGGAAACCGGTACTTTCATGGCATTCATTTCTTCTTCGACTATCTGGAGTCGAAAAAATATAAAATTCAGTACCGGGTTATGCTGGCCAGATACAGGGGTAAAACAACCTGTCCCGATTGCAGGGGAACCCGTTTGAAAAAGGAAGCATCTTATGTGAAAATTAACGGCATGTCGGTTCAGAACCTGGTTTTGATGCCTGTATCGAGCCTGATGGAGTTTTTTATGAAAATCCATCTCGATAAACATGATTCTCTGGTTGCAGGACGCATACTGAAAGAAATTCAGGCGCGCCTGCGTTTTCTTCTGGATGTCGGACTGGGCTATCTCACGCTGAACCGCCTTTCATCAACTCTATCCGGCGGAGAATCACAGCGTATTAACCTCGCTACAACACTCGGGAGCAGCCTGGTAGGTTCGTTATACATACTTGATGAGCCCAGTATCGGACTTCATCCGCGTGATACAGGTCTGCTCATCAGGGTTCTTAAGAATTTAAGGGACATTGGCAACACAGTAATTGTGGTGGAACATGAAGAAGAGATAATACGGGCTGCCGATGAGATCATTGATATAGGTCCCCTTGCAGGCAGACTGGGAGGCGAATTGGTTTTTCAGGGAACCGGCCCACAACTGCTGAAGAATAAGGAAAGCCTTACAGCCAAATACCTAAAGGGAGATCTTAAAATTGAAACACCTGCTTTTCGAAGGAAATGGAACAGTTATATCGAAATTACCGGGGCAAGTGAGAACAATCTCAAGAATATCAACGTGAGGTTTCCGCTCAATACAATGACGGTAGTAACCGGGGTCAGTGGCTCTGGTAAATCATCACTCGTAAAAGGCATCTTATTGCCGGCATTGAGCAAGATAATCAGCGGATCAGGAGAAAAGGCAGGAAAATTCGGAGCGCTCAAAGGAGATGTGCATCTGCTTTCTACAGTTGAATTCGTCGACCAGAATCCGATTGGGAAATCAACACGTTCAAATCCGGTCACCTACATCAAAGCCTTTGACGAGATCAGAAAACTATTCGCGAACCAGCAACTGTCTAAACTCAATGGATTTTCACCTTCGCATTTTTCATTTAATATCGACGGGGGTCGTTGTGAGGAGTGTCAGGGTGAAGGGGAAATAAAAGTAGAAATGCAGTTCATGGCCGATGTCCACCTGGTATGTGAAAGCTGTCATGGCCGGAGATTTAAAGACGACATTCTGGATGTCCATTTCGAAGGGAAAAGTATTTTCGATGTATTGGAATTAACTGTTGACGAGGCAATTGAATTCTTTGGTTCCCATAAGGGGGCTGTTGAAAAAACCATTGCACGCAAGCTTGCACCTCTGGCTGATGTCGGACTTGGTTATGTAAAGTTGGGACAGGCATCAAGTACCCTGAGCGGTGGCGAAAGCCAGCGCGTTAAGCTTGCATCTTTTCTTGGTGTTGAAAAAGGCGGATCACCAATACTTTTTATTTTTGATGAACCTACAACAGGTTTACATTTTCATGATATCAGGAAACTACTTGATGCATTCTATGCACTGATTGCGAACGGGCATTCCGTAATCATCATTGAGCACAATCCCGAGGTGATAAAAACAGCTGATTGGATCATTGATCTGGGTCCTGAAGGTGGTGATGAAGGTGGAAACCTCGTGTTTGAGGGAACTCCTGAAGATCTTGTCAAAAGTGAGAAGTCTTATACAGGGAAATATTTGGCGGGAAAATTGTAATTTAATTCGTTTTAACTACAGAGACGCATTAAAATGCGTCTCTACAAACACATTACAATGCGTCTCTACGGTTATTTTTCCTGAAATCCGAACATGATGGCGACACACCCACTCTTCGGATATTCTGATTTTTGTGCAGAAACAGGAACTTTAACAACAATCTTGAGCTGCTGGCTCGATTCGAGTTTGAAATCCCATACATTGCTCACACTATGTTGCCTGTTATCATAAAGCACGTTTTTGTAAGCATCAATCACCTGGAATTCAATAGCAGGAAGTGTCTCAGAGCCGCATACAGCAAGTCGGTAATTCTGGCTTGCATAAAATGTTTTATACAATTCAGCTTCTTCTCCCTCTGTTAGTATCGCAGCATGATAATTGCCATCGTGAATATATCCGGTAAGTTCAAGCTTGCACAGCTTTTTGGCAAAACCTTTGCACTGTGCGTTAACCGAAACATTCAGAAACAGCAAAACGGTTATTGTAACTATATAGGGAATGAACTTTTTCATACTCATCATTTTTATTGAACAAAGTTATTTCTTAATGAACTAACAGCAGCCTGAAGTTCTGTAAACGCTTCAGGTGTAACATTTATTTTAGTTTGTGATTTCAGAACGGTAACTTTCGCTGTATCTTTTTCATCAATCTTAACAGCAGAGGTTTGTACTTCTATTTTGTCAAATGCGGCTTTCAGTGCATGAAGCTCATTAATCAGATCAACAATATCCCGGTTTTCTTCTCCTGTTACTTTCTTGATGTTGTCCTGAAGCATCCTTTCTACAATGCTGAATGACAACTTTTGCTCAGCGATACGGTCAACCAGTTTACTTCCGGCAACAAATTGATTACCCACCATTTTAGTTCCAATATAAAGACCTTCAACCCAACCCCCCACCAGTACAATGGCTGCCACATCCTGTTGATCATTTTCTTTCAGGTATGAACTGGAGTTCAGAAAAGTCTCAGAGATAATGTCCATCACGATATCACGTTTATCAAGATTCTGTTCAAGCCTTTCGATGGTTTCCTCATCAATTGCATCACTGATACCCATTTCATTTGCCAGTCGCTTGGTGACATCCATATATTTCAGGGAAGTCTG
>CAYVBH010000357.1:0-3843 GCA_964449015.1 uncultured Bacteroidales bacterium | reverse complement strand
TGTCTGTAGTCAGGGAAGACAGCACAGGAGGGCGATCTGTAAAGAGAATATATAAGATCGAAATCTTTTAGCATGGATGCATTAATCAAGCATTATCATAAAAATGATTTATTAAATGGAGGAACCCTTTATGAAAATAAGACATATTGATTCAAAATGGTTAAATCTTACTCTCTGGGTTATATTTTTTATCAGCATAGGTATGGCATCAAACCTGTATGCGCAACCTGCTGAGGACGAACAGGTATTCACATTGGGTGAAATCGTTGTAACAGGTGAACGGCTGGTTAAAGAAAGTCCAACCACTATTTCAGTTGTTACAGCAGATGATATTGCTAAACAGAATGCTAAAGACCTTGGAGAAGCGCTGTCGTTGGTCCCCGGGGCATATTTCCATCATGGCAGATCAAAGGGAGAGTTTTATGTCAGTCTACGTGGTTTTGAGCAAACCAACGTCCTTATATTACTTGACGGGGTCCCCATATATCAGCCATATGAAGGGTTGGTGAACCTTCAGGATATACCTGTCCAGAATATTGCCAGGATAAAGGTAATAAAAGGTATTGCATCTCCCCTTTATGGAGCAAATGCAATGGGCGGGGTGATCAATATCATAACAAAAAAGGGTGGCACCGAACCGAGTTTAGCTTTATCCTATCAGGTCAGTGACTTCAACACTCACCATCTTGATTTCTCACATGGATGGACAGTGGGTAAACTTAGCTACTTTATTGCAGCAAGCCATAAAGAATCTGACGGATTCAGGATGGCTGATGATTTTGGTCTCCCTTCCGATATACTCGGTTCCATGGCAATAGCGCCAAGTTCAATACCTCATGAACCGATTCCACATGATGATGGAAAAAGGCTTAATAGCGATTATCAGCGGGATGCAATTACATTAAGCTCAACACTGAATTCCGGCAATAAAAATACACTCGGCGTCTCTTTTGAATATTTTAATAATGAGTACGGAATCCCTCCGGTTTCAATTTATCGTGATACAAGAAGGAATGGAGGGACTGCTTTTTATTATCCTCGTTATTGGAGATTTGATGCTTGGGAACGCTATGTTATCAATGTTATTGATGAGTACCAGGTAACAGATTCGCTAAGGTTGAAATTCAGAGGGTTCTATGATGATTATACAAGCGAACTTAATGCCTATGATGATTCTTCCTACACAACTCAAAACCGTGATAGCGGTTCACCGTCTTTCGATTCTACATATGACGATTATAATTCGGGCTTTAATTTCTATGGTTTCTGGCAGGGCGTATCCAATCATGATATAAGACTGGGTTTTTCTTACAAGCGTGATGTTCATGAAGAAACATCATCCCTTTCCGATTTCAGGACCAGGCTTGTCAGCAGCACATATTCATCCGGCATTGAAGATGTCATTACAATACTTGATAACCTCACCCTTTCATTAGGTGCTAGTTATGACGTTTTTAAGCAAAAAGAACGCCATCAGGAAACGGGCGGTGATATGGGTGATGATTTGCAATCATTTAATCCGCAGATAGGGATCAGTTGGGATATATCTTCGGAGTTAAATCTTTTTGCATCGGCAGGCAGAAAAATCAGGTTTCCAACTATGCGGAATCTCTATGCCGACGGAACAATCGGGCCACTGGGGGACCCTGATCTGGAACCAGAGAGGGCTTACAGCTATGAAGTTGGGAGCAACTGGCTGGTTAATGAAAATATTACCCTGATGAGCGCGCTGTTCTATAATAACATCAGAGGCCTTATAAATTTTGATAATCAATCAGGACGGTTTGAGCAGTATCCTAAGGCAAGTACATATGGGTTTGAATTAAATGCAATGGCTCAAATAGGCAACAACCTGACGGCTCAACTGGGGTATACCTACACCAAAGCTGAAAATAATGACTCTGTTATAACCATCGAGAATGAGTTTCTGCCCGATCTCGTATATGTTCCTGATGAGATACCATACAGACCCGTACATAAATTTGACATTGATCTGACCAGGTCATTTGATTTCGGCATGAAGGTGTTTATTAATGGAAGCTATATCGCAAATCAGGTGTTTTATGACCGTGCGGATTTAACAAACAATAGAATATTTGTTGCGACAAGAACAGAACTCGATGATTATTTTCTGCTGAAAATGAAAGTCACATATGATTTCAAGAAACACTATCAAATTTTTATAGCGGCGGATAATCTTCTGAATGAAGAATACCAGGAGCTTTACCTTTCGCCTGCGCCTGGAAGAACCGGATGGCTCGGAATGAAATTTATGTTATAAAAATAGATAACAGGAGCTAGAAAAAAGCCGGGTCAGAGTATCAACAGAATCTCTGACCCGGCAATAGAATCGTTATTTATATTCAAACAAATGGACTTGTTAGAAAATCTCTATTTTGCTGATCCTTCTTACTGAACGCCCTGCTGTATTATCTTCAACTGCAATCATTTCGGCAAAAGCTTCTTCTGCACCAAGCAGTTTATCATCCTTTTTATATGCGATGATTATGTTGTTACTCAGTCTTGAATTGAATAGCTCCCCTGCTGAATAGGTTGCACAAAATCCGTTCTCGCTGCAGATTACCAGTGTGCGGTCATATGACACTGGAGAAGACATCGCGCCTTTCTTTTCCAGCAAAGACCGCAAGGTTGGCCCTTCAAAAGAAAAAATGCCATGAAACCCCTCACAATCACCTGCCAAGGCCTTATCCTGAACAAAGATCGAGGGAAGAGACTGAAGATCTTCCAGGGTAACCTTAAAGGATTTACCATTTATTGTGTCAACAATGTCAAGAGAAGTGGTTGGAGGACGAACGACCTCCTTTTTTCTTTCTTCGTAGACCATCATAGGTATATCAACACGTTCAACAATAATATCAGTGATTCCCGTAAGGTTTCTACCATTACGGATATCATTTGATACAATCAGGTCTCCATAACCGGTTTTATATGTGAGGGTATCTCCATCCTGTTCGTATGCAATCAATATACTTCTTCCGATGCTTGAGTAAAAGATTTCTCCAAATGAAAATGTTACAATTCTCCCATTACTTCCCTTGACACGAATATATACACCTGGTTCATATTTTCTAACATGCTTCATCCCTGCCTTCAGAAGGATATCCCTGAGAAGCACGCCTCGAAAACTGCTGATCTTGATAAGTTCTTCTTTATTGTCAGAAGGTGATGTTTCTTTTAGCAGATACACATCTTTTGCATAAAATGGAGGAAAGTTCTTTATGTCTTCTGCGGATAGAGTGAGCTGTTTTTTTACTTCACCAGTAACATTGATCTTTTGCTGATCTGATGAGCCAGTAGTCTGTTCCATGTTGTCTTTACATGCGTAAAGAAAAGTTATCTGAGCAATTATAATGAATAAAATTATAGGCCGAAATAGGGTTTGAGTCACTAGAATACCTCCTCATCTTTCTGTTGATTTGACGTTGTTAAAAATGAAAGATAATATTTTGTATTATGCAGGAGGGGCAATCTGGAATATTCTATAGAAATTACAAAAGTTATAGGAAATAGCGATCCTTTCGCAATTTCTTCATCATAACAGGTTTCATAACAATTGCCTTTTACCTCCTAATCAATCTTATAAAATGTATTTGAATTCTTCTTAACTTATTGTTTTAAAATTTCTATTAATTTGAGCCATGGAAGTCAAACTGGTAATTACTATGGAATATCTATATTTAATAGGAAAATCCTTTTAAAGCAGAATTTATCCAATCCCAAGATTACCAAATGGTAATATTCCGGTCATATTTTGGTTAACTTTTTCAGGTATAATCGGGCATATTTATCAAATACGCTTTCGATGATGTATCTGTGAATGTT
>CAYVBH010000356.1:0-3913 GCA_964449015.1 uncultured Bacteroidales bacterium | reverse complement strand
CTCCCGATAAGGTACAGGCGTTTTCTACTTTTGAAGCAGACTTACTGAAGGATCTGATACCATATATTGAGAAAAATTTTCCGGTTATTAAAGATCGTGAATCGCGTGCTATTGCCGGTTTATCAATGGGGGGAGGACAATCACTGAACTTCGGATTGGGCAACCTCGATAAATTTGCCTGGGTAGGAGGTTTTTCATCTGCTCCAAATACAAAAATGCCAGAAGAACTCGTTCCTGACCCTGTACTTGCTAAGAGCAAACTGAAATTATTGTGGATTTCATGCGGCAATAAAGACGGACTCATTACATTTAGCCAACGTACTCACAACTATCTGGCAACAAAGAACGTTCCTCATATTTATTTTATTGAGCCGGGTTATCACGATTTTAAAGCTTGGAAGAATGGTTTGTATATGTTTTCACAATTATTGTTTAAACCTGTAGATCCCTCAACATTCCCCCAATACAATAATCCGGGCTGGAGTGCCGAAACCAATGTTTATTCTGCTAAATATCCAAAGGTTATGGCAAATGGCCGGGCTGTGTTTCAGATTAAAGCTCCCGATGCCAGGCTGGTACAGCTGGATCTTGGGAAAAAATACGACATGATAAAAAACAGTGAAGGAGAATGGGAAATCACCACTGATTCACTGAGTGAAGGTTTCCATTATTACTCCCTGATCATTGACGGAGTAACAGTATGTGATCCTGCCAGTGAGACCTTCTATGGAATGGGACGGATGGCAAGCGGAATTGAGGTGCCTTTCAAAGGAGATGGTTATTACGAAGTTAAAGATGTTCCGCACGGTGACATCCGCATCAAACGCTATTTCTCAACCGTAACCAATTCATGGCGCCAGTTTTACATCTACACACCTGCAGGATATGATCAAAACTGCACTGAAAAATATCCGGTCCTATATATCCAACATGGTGGTGGTGAGGATGAGCGCGGATGGGCGACGCAGGGAAAAACCGACCTCATACTCGATAACCTGATCGCTGGGAAAAAGGCAGTTCCCATGATTGTAGTGATGGCCGATGGAAATTTCCCATCTTCTTCTTTTGGTGAGGATGTATTGAAAACATTTGAAGCAGAAATGAAGCAGTGTGTGATTCCGTTTGTAGAGAAGAATTACCGTGTTAAAGCTGATCAGAAAAGCAGGGCTCTGGCCGGATTATCTATGGGCGGCTTACAAACCCTTTATGCCGGAATCAACAATACACAGCTTTTCTCTTACCTCGGGGTTTTCAGCTCAGGATGGATTGTACCCGCGCAGAACGATCTGGCAGGAAAGCAATATGAGTATATGAAGAACAATGCATCCCTCATTAACAGCAATTTGAAGCAATTCTGGATTTCAATGGGAGGCAAGGAAGATATTGCCTATAAAAACTGCCAGACAATGATGGCCAAATTGGATGAGATAAAAATCAAGTATAATTATAGTGAGTATCCCGGTGGTCATACCTGGCCGGTGTGGCGCAACAACCTGTACAACTTTGCTCAGTTGTTGTTTAAGTAGATAACAGCTTTAAGGACTTCTTTGTCCCCTGTCTGCCTTTGTTTGACCCTGTCAAGCCAGGCAGGCTCTTTGGAGGGGGCAGGGGGAGGATATGGAGAATATTTAAGAAATCATAGAACAACAACTTTTATATTATGAGCAGAAATAACCGCTTACTGAAATTGGGACAAGCAGCAATATTCGCTATTTTGATTGCATTTTTGGCTTTTACAAGTGTTCATGCTCAAAAAGCAACGAAAGGAAAAACGACTAAAAATGCTCCGGTATTCTCACATGTGGTGTACCAGGGAGATGACCCTGTTTATAAAAATTTCCCTTTGAAACCTGACGAATTCTACAATCCCATTCTACAGGGTTGTTATCCCGATCCAAGCATCACCCGGCGAGGGAATGATTATTACCTTGTATGCTCATCATTTGCCATGTTCCCCGGAGTACCCATCTTCCATTCCAACGACCTGGTAAACTGGAAGCAAATTGGCCATGTGCTCGACCGGACTTCGCAGCTTAAAGTTGAAGATTGCGGTATCAGTGCAGGTGTTTATGCGCCGCAGATACTCTACAACCCGAATAACGAAACTTTTTACATGATTACTACCCAGTTCTCAGGAGGATTTGGCAACATCGTTGTCAAAACAAAAGACCCGTTACAGGGCTGGAGCGATCCATTCAAGTTAAATTTTAACGGCATTGATCCGTCATTATTCTTTGACGACAATGGAAAGGGCTATGTGATTCACAATGATGCTCCCGACAGAGGTAAGGCGTTGTATGACGGGCACCGGGTAATCAAAATCTGGGAGTATGATGTGGAAAAGGATCAGGTTGTTGCCGGAACCGATAAAATCATCGTTGATGGCGGTGTTGATCTTTCAAAGAAACCAATCTGGATTGAAGCACCACATATTTATAAGAAAAATGGCAAATATTACCTGATGTGTGCCGAAGGTGGTACCGGCGACTGGCATAGTGAGGTGATTTTTATTAGCGACAATCCCAAAGGTCCTTATAAACCGGCACCGAATAATCCCATTCTGACCCAACGGTATTTTCCCAAAGACCGGGCCAATAAAATAGACTGGGCTGGTCATGCAGATTTGGTGCCTGGACCTGACGGAAAGTATTACGGTGTGTTTCTCGCTATACGTCCGAATGAAAAAGACAGGGTGAATATCGGACGCGAAACCTTTATTTTACCTGTTGACTGGACAGGTGAATTCCCGGTGTTTGAAAACGGTCTGGTGCCGCTGGAACCCAAGCTGAAGATGCCCGGTGGTGTAACTGAAAATAAATCAGGAAAAGAGGGATTTCTGCCTAACGGCAACTTTACTTATATGGAAGATTTTAATTCTGAAAAGCTTGATTATAGATGGATTGGACTGAGGGGCCCACGCGAGAGTTTCATCTCGGTAAATAAAAATAGTTTACAAGTCAACCCATTTCAGACCAACATCAAAGAAGTAAAACCAACATCAACCCTTTTTTACCGGCAACAATACAGCCATTTCTCATTCACTACTACTCTCATATGCAAGCCTTCGTCGGAAAAAGATCTGGCCGGACTGGTTTGTCTGCAGAGTGAAAGATTCAATTACGTATTTGGCATTACCAAAAAAGCAGATGTTTATTACCTGCTGTTGGAGCGGACCGAAAAAGGGCAGTCGAAAGTTTTGGCAAGCACTCCGATTGATGTGAAAAATCCGGTTCAGTTGCAGGTAAAGGCCGCCGGGGATAACTACACATTTAATTATTCACTTAATGGAACTGACTTTGTAAACCTGGGAGGCACTGTTTCGGGTGATATCCTTTCAACCAATGTGGCAGGCGGTTTTACAGGCTGTTTGATTGGTTTGTATGCCACTGCAGCCAATAATGCGCAACCTGTGATTTCAAATCAGTGATTACGTAACAATATTCAAATATGAAATTCGGAAAATTGCCATTAAAACAAGAATCATATAGGCGATTGCGTCAAGTTTGTATATTCGCATTTGCCCTGATGCTGGTTTCCCCGGCAACCTCAGCCCAATCAAAGCCGGTCGGCAAGAAAATCAGTCCCGACCTTTTCGGATTGTTTTTTGAAGATATCAATTATGCGGCTGACGGAGGTTTATATGCCGAATTGGTACAAAATCGCTCATTTGAGTACACCCCTGAGGAAAGACGCGATTGGAATCCTTTCTCATACTGGGAATTTATTGTGCCCGGCCATTCACTGGGACAGATAAGTGTGGAAACAAAAGCACCCATCCATCCCAATAATCCGCATTATATGGTGATGAATGCAGAGTTCGTTGGCGATTATCCACAAGTTAAGGCTAGTATTGAGTCGGGGGTTGGGTTAAAAAATTCCGGATTCGATGGTATTGTAGTTCGACAAGGCGAAA
>CAYVBH010000355.1:0-3921 GCA_964449015.1 uncultured Bacteroidales bacterium | reverse complement strand
CCATCTGCCAACTTAAGGTCAAACCTCCTGCACCGCAATTGTCTGAAACAGTTGGATTGGGTACGTTTATCTGCCTTGAACACAATCCGTTGGCGGCATTTTGAGTAATATTTCCCGGACAGTTTATGGCAGGTTTCTGGTTATCGGTTACAATGATTCGATATGCGCAGGTGGTACTGTTTCCAGGTGCATCATAAGCGGTATAGGTTATGGTGGTCTCTCCCAGGTTGAAAGTTCTGGTTCCGACATAATATAAGTTATCATCGGTGGGAGATTGACCTGAAGTCGCTCCGCTCATTGTCCAATGAAGCCGTGTCACTGTGCAATTGTCATTTATGCCAGGATTTTCTGTTGAAATGTTGGCCGAACAACCGTTTGACGGGGTATTGACTTCCAAAAGATTGTCGGGATACGGACAGGTTACTACGGGTGGTTCAATGTCATTAACCGTAACTGAAAAGGAGCATGTTGAACTGTTCCCGTTGGCATCCGTAGCCCTGAAAGAAATGGGAGTTGTGCCAACCGGAAATTCAGAACCGGAAGGAAGTCCTTCAATCAATTGCGAAATGACTTGCCCGGAACATATATCGGACGCCGCTGGTGTTGTAAAAGAGACGATAGCGGAACATTTATCATAGTCGGTATTTACGGTAATATCCCCTGGACAGTCAGAAAATGCAGGAGGCTCATCATCAGCAACGGTGACAGTGAAGGAGCAAACCGCAGAATTTCCGGAGGCATCGGTTGCCTTGAAGGTATTGACAGTCGTGCCAACAGGGAATACATTTCCTGAAGAATAACCGGCGGTTAGAGTAATAGTTGGGGTTGAACAATTATCTATTGCCGTAGGTAAGGTATACGATACAACTGCAGAGCAGGTACCATCATCTACAGAAACAGATAAGTTACTTGGGCAACTTATAGTCGGAACAGTATTGTCATAGACAGTGATCTGTGCGGTTTCTGTCGTGGGACAACCCGTGTCAGTATCTGTAATTGTGATGGTAAGGTTTGTTGTTTGTGGAGTCGTGGGAGTAGTACTGTTCAAGGTGCCTGTAATGGTATAGGTGTCTTGGGAAGTATTATGATTTCCTGTAAGGGGTCCGGTAAGCACTGTGGAATTGTCTCGGCTCAGGGAGAATGTAGCATTATCCGGAACTCCACTAATCACGATGGGGTCAATGGAGGATCCGGGACAGCTGGTTTGATATACCGGATCAATTGTGAGATCAGGGCCTGACATGATAATAAAACCAGCTGAAGTACGGCATTCGGGTGAACTGGCACAAGCAAACCAAAACTCATAAATTCCTGGTGTATTGGTGTCGGTCAAGTTATTATATGGAACACCAGCATTTATTACTTCAGGGTCGTTGATCGGATCAAAAACAGAGCCAGAACCAACTGGTAATCCTCCTGATGATGCGGTGTACCATTGAATTTCAGTTGTTTGATAAGCAGTATAAGCTATTGTTATAGTAATGTAATCGACATATGCTCTTCTTGTTACCCAGCCTGTGTTCAAATTAACACTTAAAGCTAAACCAAAATTTGAAGAGTTTATTTGAGCTGGAGTCCATGTCGTACCCCATAAATCATCTGATGAACCATAATTTTGCACTCCAAAATCAGTAGGCCAGTTAGATGTTGATGCCTTATTTTGTCCGATAACGCCGCCATCCTTTATGAGACTTACTCTGTTGTCTCTTACATATGTTCCGTTTGATCTTCGGTTAATAGTTGCAAAAATTCCATTTATGGTAGCATTTGCAGGTATCGAAAAACCAAAATTGTTGGCATAAAGCAATTTTGATGTTCCTGAATTCCCATTCCAACTTCCATTAATTTCAACGGTTGAGTATGAATTGTCATCTGCAGTTATATAACCAGTATTTGACCATGAGACACCTGAACCTGTTTGACTTGTGCTTGCAGGGAATCTTGGACCCATTGAAATATAGTCAGGGTAATAGCATTGACCTGTCGAAGAAAGATTTTGGCTATTACCTCCTTGACAAATCATAATGTCTTCTGGTTCAGAAGCTGATGAAACTATGGTTACTGTAACGATAAATGGATCTCCTGTGCAACCATTGGTTCCTACCGGTACAATCGCATATTCCACATTCACCGGATTGCCTGTATTGTTTGTCCAGGCATCATCTGCTAAAACCGATGATGAGTAACCATTGCCAGTGGCAGGTGAACCTGCGATTGCTGTAAGCCCATGTGATTCAATCGAAACAATGTTGTAGGTAGATGTTATATTATTAATGCTGTTTAGTACGATTCCCGTTGGCTGATTACTGCAGACACCTGTGAAAACATTCTCAAAGATTGGTTCAGGATAAATTGTAACATTGAAAGATTCACCTTCCATGCGACATACTTCATTGTCATCGTCATCGAAAATTGTTGGAATTACAGTGATTGTGGTTACAACTGTATTGGGGGTAGAATTGGTTACCGTGAAATCAATGTCAGCAGAAGAGATAAGCAATCCAATATAATCTGCATAGACTCCATCATAGGGTGACACAAATTGAGGATCAGCATCAACCACAAATGCGATGTATTGATTTTCGAAATTAGCTTCGACTGACCAGATTGAGTATTCAAAAGTATGTCCGGAACAAACGGGATTATTTGGCTCCCCATCCGAATATATATTTAAACTATATGATGTAGTTGTTGTAATAAATACACTTTCAGTTGAATATACTATTCCACATATATTGGTGACTTTCAAATGATAATACATATCCATCTGTTCGGGCACATAGGTTTGAGAAGTGGCGCCTGAAATAGGCTGCCATGGAGCACTGCCAGTTGAACTCATCTCCCACTGATAAGAATATTGGGAAGGATTCCCACCTCCAACTGCTGTTAAAATATTTAATGGTTGGGGATCTGGTGAAGGAAAACCTGGTATTATACATATTATCTGGTCACAGCAAATCTCCGGGGCTGTTAAATCTTCAAATACTGTAACTGTAGTGCTGGAATTAACCGAACACCCCCTTGAATCGGTGATTAAAAGCTGATATACACCCGAATTTGAAGGAGTGGCAGGTGATATTGTAATAGTTGATGTGGATCCTGTATATCCGGGTCCTGTCCAGCTGTAATTATAGGGTGGAGTTCCTCCGTTAACGTTGCCGGAAAGAATGATATCAGTTCCGTAGCAAACCGGGCTGTTGGAGCTGATGGAAAGAGTAAGTGAGGGTGGATTTTGTAAAACCAGGTTGGAATTAAGAGTGACATAACAGGAGGTGTTGACCGCATCCCTGAGCCGGACATCATAGGTTCCCGGTCCAAGGTTTGGGTAATTGCCCGTGGTTTGCCATGATGATCCTCCGTTGATGCTGTATTGAAAGGTCCCTGAACCGCCTGAGGCATTCGTAACAGAGATGGAACCATCGTTGGCTCCGGGACAGGATATTCCAGTCACAGTTACGGTGGCAGTCAGTTGTGCGGGCTGAGTAATGGTAACCTGTGGAATAAATTCTTTGATGCAATCCTGGTGATCAATGTCACGGATCTGTACAGAATAACTGCCCGGCGCGAGGCCTGTAAAACTTCCGCTGATTTGCCAGTTTCCTGTATTTAACCTGTATTCATAGGACCCGTAACCGCCCGTCGGATTGGAAACGGTTATGGATCCGTTGTCCGCCCCAAAACAGGTCACATTGGTATAACTGATTAATGCTGAAAGAGGATTGGGTTGTGTTATGCTAAGTGCAGCATTTAAAACTTTCGTGCAAACCGGATCTTCCTGATCACGCATTCTGACATTATAGGTTCCCGGGGGCAATCCGGGAAAAGTTCCGCTCTCCTGCCAGGTAGTTCCCCCGTTGATGGAAAATTGATAATTACCGGAACCACCTGAAGGATTAACTATACTTATTGAACCGTCGCTGG
>CAYVBH010000354.1:0-3931 GCA_964449015.1 uncultured Bacteroidales bacterium | reverse complement strand
TGCTCAAAAAAGGAAAGGGAGTTTTTGTATGGGACGTGGAAGGAAAGAAATATTACGATTTTCTTTCAGCTTATTCTGCTGTTAACCAAGGGCATTGTCACCCAAAGATCATAAAGGCGCTGCGCAAACAGGCCAAAAAACTCACACTAACCTCAAGAGCCTTTTATAATGACTGTTTGGGTAAATATGAAAAATACGTTACCGAGCTGCTGGGATACGACAAGGTTTTACCCATGAATTCAGGTGCCGAGGGCGTTGAAAGTGCTCTGAAATTATGCCGCAGATGGGCTTATGATAAAAAAGGTATTCCCGAAAATGAAGCCAAGATTGTTGTTTGCGATGGAAATTTTCACGGAAGAACCATTACCATTATTTCCATGTCCACTGATCCCTCTTCTTTCAAGGGATTTGGACCTTTCACTCCCGGATTCATTGTAGTTCCCTATAATGATAGTGAAGCCCTGAAGAAAGCCCTGGAAGAACCCAATGTCGCCGGCTTCCTGGTTGAACCCATCCAGGGTGAAGCCGGAGTTTTTGTTCCCGACCCGGGCTATCTGAAGAACGCATGGGAACTTTGTAAGAAAAAAAACATACTCTTCATTGCCGATGAAGTGCAAACGGGGCTTGCCAGAACAGGTAAGATGCTGGCCTGCGATCATGAAAATGTAAGACCGGATATTCTGATCCTGGGTAAAGCATTATCAGGCGGAGTGCTTCCGGTGAGTGCCATACTGGCCGATAACGACATCATGCTCTGCATCAAACCGGGCGAACACGGTTCCACCTTTGGTGGTAATCCGTTGGCCTGCAAGGTTGCCATAGCTTCCCTGAAGGTACTTATTGAGGAAAAACTGGCTGACAATGCTGAAAAGCTCGGTGCCATATTCCGCGAGGAACTCAAAACCTACGAAAGAGACCATGATATGGTGGAAATCGTAAGAGGAAAAGGGTTGCTTAACGCAGTGGTAATCAAGCCAAAGAATGGAAAAACCGCATGGGATGTATGTGTTGCTTTAATGAATAACGGACTTTTGGCTAAACCCACACACGACCACATTATCCGGTTTGCCCCTCCCCTGGTTATTACAGAAGACCAGATTATGGAAGCTGTTGATATCATCAAGGACACGCTCAACAGTTTTAAATAACATGACCAAGAGGCGGCTTTTTCGCCGCCTCTTCTTTTTATAACCTTCTTATAAAATTAACGTTAAACTATTTAACCTAATAACTGCCAGGGTGATTTGTTCGCCCACTCAAGCGAAATGATCCGCCGCGGTGAGGGTATTGTGCTTAGCTTTTAGTTGCTTATATATGGCATACAAGGTTGTTGTATTTGACGATAAGAAGGTCAGCAAGGAATTAATTATGGAGATATCCAGGTATTCTGATAGTACCGGGATGTTCAATCATACTTCTGAAACAACTTCAATTCGGGAATTGGTGGAATGGTTGAAGAAATCAGTTGAAATGCTGGATTCCTCCAATGAACTTGACCGGATCATCGGAAAAATAAAGGAAGATCATGAGGTACTAGTCAGGCTGCTGGCCAACTCATCTCATACACCATTTGTTTTTATCGTAATTAAACCAACAGGAGAACTGGAATGGGTTAATGATACTTTTGAAAGAATTCATGGTTACAAATTAGCCGATTACCGCGACATATACGGGAATACAATATTTTCTCTGGATCCTTCCAGCGAAATATCCAATTTGTTCAATAAATGCCTCAAGGAAAGTAAACCATGTGAAGGTATCTGCAAGGTAAAATCAAAGAAAGGTTCATATCACTGGCTACAGATCTTTATTACACCCCAATTGGATAAAGACGGAAAAATTGAGGAGTTGATCGCAGTTGAAATCGACATCACCACCTTTAAAAACAAAGAAGAAGAACTACACGCGCAAAACGTCAAGATAAAGGAAATTGCCCGGGTGCTTGAAAAAGCTAATGCCCAGCTCGAAGAACAAAAGCAGGAAATCAATGAACAAAAACGAACCATCGAAAAGGAACAGGAAAAGTCTGAAACCCTATTGCTCAACATCCTGCCCTTTGAAGTGGCCAAACAATTGAAATCAAAAGGGCGTGCCGGAACCCGGTCCTATAAATTGGTCAGCGTGCTTTTTGCCGATTTCAAGGGTTTTTCTAAAATCAGTAAAACCTTGGATCCCAAAGATCTAGTTAACATACTTGACTCCTATTTCGCTACATTCGACGAAATTACCAGCAAGCATTATATCGAAAAAATAAAAACCATTGGCGACGCTTATATGTGTGCAGGAGGTCTGCCCCTGAGCAACAAAAGTAACCCCATTGATGCTGTGCTTGCAGGCCTTGAGATTCAGAATTACCTGAACACCCTCAACGATACCAAGGTATTGAATAATCTCCAGGTATGGGAGCTGAGAATAGGCATCCATACGGGACCGGTTGTTGCCGGTGTGGTTGGTAAAAAGCGTTTTGCCTATGATATCTGGGGCGACACGGTTAATGTTGCCAGCCGCATGGAACAAAGCGGCCATGTAGGTATGGTGAATGTATCGGGAGTGACCTATGAATATATAAAAGACTTCTTTGAATGTGACAACCGGGGAAAAATTGAAACCAAAAACCTGGGAAAAATTGACATGTATTTTGTGAACCGCATAAAACCGGAGCTTTCTGCTGACAAATTCGGAATTTTACCCAATGAGCTGATGATTAACCTGATCAACAAACTCTAGAATATTTTACCACCCCATTCCGGTCGTTCATACCTGAATTCACATTGTTTATAAAAAACCTGAAACGTCAGACGCATGTGTACGTATTAAGAGTGTCTGACAAACACCTTAACTTGCCTGAGAAATGGCACAATAGCTGTAATGGAACTTTCACACCTGAATCAAATAACCTTCAATGAACTCCGGTTCGAGAGGATAGATTGTCTGATTGCTGCCTGCGGAACCCAACCCAGGTGTTATGATCTTGCCGAAAAATTGCATAAGGCAATTTCAAGGAAAATTCTGTTGACCGATAATAAGTCGTGTGACAGCCTGTTTTTTGAAAACTTCATGGCTTATGGTTTCAGAAATATATCAACGCAGGATAACGAGCCTTTTGTAATCGAAAGCATCCTGAAGGAGGTTTGCCAGGAAAACAAGTCACACCTGAATATCCTGATCGATTACTCATGTATGCCGAAAAGATGGTATGCCATGATCATTGACTGCATCACACGAAACTCGTATTCGGCTCAAAGAATTAACCTCTTTTTCTCATATACCCCTAAAATATTCGAAAGAAAAGAAGCCAAAGCTGTCGTTGATTATGTTGGTCCCATATTACTCAACAGGGACGTTCCGAAAGAAAAGAAACCCGTGTCGCTGATTGCCTCGCTCGACAACAGCAATTCATCCATGATGGAGGCAATTCATGCAGTAAACCCGCAGAAGATTTTGGCATTTGTCCCACATTGCGCTCACGATCCCGGATACACACAACTGGTAATGGAAAACAACAAATCCTTACTGGGACGCCTCGACAGCAACAGCGTCATCAATTATAACGCCGATTCCCCGGAAGAAATAAATTCATTGCTGACCTCTTATTGCCTCGACCAGAGAATTGATTCGGAAGTGGTTATTGTTCCCCAGGGACCAAAAACGTTTTCCATGATGTCTATGCTGCTTTCGGTCCGTTACCCCGATGTCAAACTTTGGGAAATTATCCTGAAGAAACACAAATCAGCATCCGGACAAGGAATGCCTGCCGGAAATCCGGTACTTGTTAAAGTGTCCTTTGTGAATGATGATGAAGAGAATCAAGACTGATCAGGGGCATTTCTATTCTGAATAAAATTTTGTACATTTAGCATAGTAAGAACCAATTCCTGCTATGAAAAAGCTTGAATTAGGAGATTGGGATGCTGTGCTGAAATGGTCATAC
>CAYVBH010000353.1:0-3940 GCA_964449015.1 uncultured Bacteroidales bacterium | reverse complement strand
TCATCGCCATTCCGAACAACCAGGTGATTCACCGCAACCACCCCAAACATACCGAACTCACCTTTGATATCTTTGAAAAAGAATTGCGGAATCATGTGATCCCTGTTGTTGAAAAGGCATACAGTGTTCAGCAGGATCCCCGCGGAAGAGCCATATCAGGTTTGTCCATGGGTGGAAGACATTCCATGTTTGTCGGTTTCCGGTCGCTCGACTTGTTTGCCTCGTTTGGTATATTAAGTGCCGGTGATACAAATCCTGAAACTACCATCCCTGGTTTTCTGAATGATCCCAATGTGAATAAAAAGGTAGCTTATTTATTTGTTGGCCAGGGTACAGAAGAAGCCAAAGGATTTATGGGCAAACGTTGCATTGCTTTGCATGAAGCGCTCATTAAGCATAACATAACTCATGAATACTTCGTTGGCGGAAAAGGCGGTCACGACTGGGCAACCTGGCGTCACCTGCTGTATTACCGGTTTCTGCCCAACCTGTGGCGGAACCAATAGGTCCCCTTTGACAAGTTCCCCAGGTGAATATGTTCATCTGGGGAATTTTCATGAAATACATGAAATCAGAGTTTAGGGATTGGAGTCTCTTTTTCCTTAATATATCCACTTTAAAGATAATGAAGAACTACAGTTGATAAATTGTCGTTGTGCAAGCAATCTAATCTACAATAAAGTCCTGTTTCCATAACTATTCGATTAATCTGTTTGAAGTTTACATTTATCAACAAAAAAAGACGCAGGTGATGAAGCCTGCGTCTTTCATAAAGTGCAAAAGTATTTTTTAGTGAGCTTTAAAATTCCATTTGGAATTGTCACTATTCATATCAAATTCTGCCAGAGTAGGTGTGCTGTCTGCAATGGAAATCAGCGCCAACTTCTTGTTTGAGCCGGGAACTACCTTAGGCATAATCCGGTATGTTCCGTCTGTTAATTGATCAATCCGCCACAATTGTTCCGGTGCACCGGTGAAAGCCGGAACCGTGATTACTTCTGCATCGGCTGTTGCAGCTAATGCCCGGTCAGTTCCTGCGATTACTATTTTGTAATAAGGGCCTCCTAAATATCCACTTGAATCGGGAGCCGCTGTAATGGTCCATTTCTGATGCGGACGGAACATATAATCCCCTATTCTAACATCTATGTTTCCGGTTGGCCATGTTCCGATAACATCTGCTAATTCCTGTGAAGGAACCGGTTTTACAGGTTCATTTGTATTACGCCCGAATCCGCGCATTCCACCTGCCATTCTTACAAAATCCACTTCTAATTCCAGGGCATATCCCCTTCTCTCGGATTCAATTTCATAGGTACCTTCCTTGAAATTGTCTCCGGCAACCGGCCATTCGTTTTTCCAAAGTAACGGACGTATGGCCAATACGCTGCGTCCGCCCTGATCCAGGTCGGCTTCATAATGACATGACATTTTCTCAACTCCGTCTTCAAGAATCACGCGTCCGAAATGTCCTGGTCCGGTAACTCTTCCGCCTGCTGCAACCACCATCTTACCGCCACCCTGTAACATGTCTCTTCCCATATTGTCGAGGTAAGGGCCCGTTACTTTCTTTGAACGGCCAACAACTATGTTATATGTAGAGTTAGCACCATCGCAACATGTTCCGTGCGTGCCCAGCAGGTAATACCAGCCATTGCGATATTCCAGATCTGTGGCTTCACAGTCAATGGCAATATTAATGGCTTCATTACCTTCAACACGTTTACCTGTTTGGGGATCAAGTTCAACAAGGCGGATGAAACCAAAATAGGTTCCATACGAACACCATAAACGACCGTCGTTCGGATCGAGGAGAAGTCCGGGATCAATGGCATCACAATCTTCCATATTCTCAGATTTAGCGACTACTATAGGCTCTGAAAATTTAAAATCAGGGGATTTCGGATCGAGTGTCTTATTCCACATGGTGTTAATCAGACCATTATGTCCGCCTCCCAGGCCGCCACCGGTTGAGCCATAGACTACCATATAACGATCGCCAATTTTTATTGCATCCGGAGCGGCACCCCTGCCAGGTCTTACCGCACCACTGTTCCATTTCCAACCATCTTCGGATATCAATCCGCCTCCACCTGTGCCAAATGTGTAATACTTACCTTCACATTCCATGATGGTTGACGGGTCATGAATAAACGGTTTCCCGATTTGTGCAGTAAGTGTTCCTGCCAACCACAGCATCAACAGTGCTGCTGTGCCCAATATTTTGATTTTTGATTTCATAATTTCGATATCTAAACAAATGAGATCTTAATAGGATGATGAATTATATTTATTCGCAACTAATTGTGATATTCTTTATCGGTTCTCCTTTTTCATCCAGGAAGCGAACACAGAAATCACTCATTCCGGGGCCATTGATTATGGCTCCACGGATGATGTTCTTACCTTTATTAAGTGTCAGGCGGGGTGATACGGCATCATCCATAACCATGCGCCTGTCACCCGAGAGTATCACAGCTTCCTTTCCATTGAGCCACCACATGGATGCTGAATTCGAGCCAACTGCCATCCTTACGTTAGTCATTTCCTGTGGACAGTTAACCACGGTCACAGCCCAAAACAAAACGCCATATATTGGTTTTTTCAGACCATAGGCGAAACGAAACAGTTTGACATTGAAGAGTTTGCTATCCAGCGCATGCCAAGCTAATTCCTGCTCTCCGACCTTTACCTTGTCTCCGTCTTTGGGCAGCACGGTAAACTGGTTCGGAAAATATAAGGTATCAAATGCTCTTCTTATGTAGCTGTCTGTAAAAACAGTGTTGCTGCGGTTGGGTTTGTTGATTGGTTCCAGGAGCAACCAGCGTTGAATAAATCCTTGTGCATCCGGTGTCTTTTTTGCCTTTGTGACCGGAACAAAGTAGCCAGCAATGCTTCTTCCTGCAGTATCGGTTAAAGCGGGGTCGCTCATCTGGCGCCCTGTTGTAACGGGTTGTGCCTGTAATCCCAGTCCTGCCAAAATTAGAGTGCACACCGTCAGTAATAATGTCTTGCGTTTCATGTTCATAATAGATCTTTTCAGTGTTTACGATTGTAATGTTAATAAAAGAGGCATACTATCTGACAAATCTAATAAAAGAATTCCTGTTTGGTGCATCTGATCTAATAATTGTTGAAACTAAATAAATACAAAAAGCAGAGGGAGGTTACCAAAAGTGCAGAAGAAGCAGACGGTTGTTCTATTATTTAGTCATTTCAAAAGTATCATTATTCACTACAAATTGTCTAAAATCCATTATAAATTTATCAAAATCAATCAAATAAATCTGTTTGAAAATTTCATCATGGTCATTAGATTTTATCAGATTTTTCATATATAACAGAAACTTATCCTTTCCATAATTTACAACCAAATAATCAACAATACAGGCAAACTCAGAATACATAAAGGTAATCCGGTATTTAACATTAAGTTTTGTGTTGTCTTCTCTCTTTGTTTTAAAGTCAAAAGGAGGTAAAAAGTTGCCTTGCGCTATGGCATGATAAGTCTCATCTTTACCAGGATAAAATGAAGTTCCCATTTGATTTGTGCTATATACAGCAATTCCTTCAAGCAACCATTTTGGATATCTCAATTCTGCTAATATCCCTTTATGTTGAAAAATCAAAACATGCGAAAGTTCATGTCGCACATATATTTCTAAAGAGATTATTCCACGTTGGTCCTCTTTTAACGCCCAAGGAGATATTATTAACCTGCCACTGGGATAAGCTGAAAATCTGGCTTTTGAAAATGAACGTTTGATAAAACTCAGACTATCTCTAAAAATAAATATTTGTGGTTTTTGTGTGAACCTTAAATCATGAAAAATCTCTATTGTAGGAATTAAAGTATCAATTCTCGTAAAATCATTATAGTTGGCACCCTTTTGAACATAAATGATTGTATTTGTTAGCTCGTGCTTAGTAAATCCTATAA
>CAYVBH010000352.1:0-3951 GCA_964449015.1 uncultured Bacteroidales bacterium | reverse complement strand
CCCACATCTAACATCACACCACTCGGGATGTCCATTTTGTCAATTTCTGCCTGGACATTGGTGGCCATTTCACCCAGGGCAACTTTATAAGGCGTTACGGAAACAGTAACCACCCTTTCGCGACGTTTTCTTTCCACGTTGGGGGGCGACCAGAACTCCTCAATGGTGCCTATTTCGCCCAAACGGACTGTGCCGGCCATGGTGGGTATGGCAATGTTCTGGATGTCGCTGATGGAATTCCTGAAATTTTCATCAAAACGAACCACAATGTCATATTCATTACCCGATTCGCGGAACTGTGACGCGGTAAGTCCGACAATGCGGTTGCGGATCATGGCAGATACGCCAGCTGTATTCAAACCATGCTGCGACATCTTATCCTGATCCAGCGCGATGCGCAATTCGGGTTTTGATTTTTCACGGCTGATGGAAACCTCTCTGGCTCCTTCGAGTTTTTTGATACGCTCCGCTACCTGGTTTGCCAATTCAGTGGTCTCGTCAAAATTGTATCCATATATTTCGACATCCACAGTATTGGTTGTTCCACCCATACCCTGGTCGCCGGTAGTAACACTGAATTTAACTATTTCAGGAATGGTTGTTAGGTATTTGCGCATTACTTCGGCTATTTCCAGATCCGTTCTTTTTCTTTCCGATGGTTTGGATAATGCCAGGGTCACATTGATGATGTTTGAACCTGAATTCTGGAACAGCGCTGTGAAACCGGCATTATCATCGGAACCAGCCGATATGGAAGTGATGTTCTTTTCGGGTATATTCTCATCAACATAGGCATTGATCTTTTTTGCGATTTTTGAAGTCTCGTCAAACCTCACGCCTGCCTGCAATTCGATCTCAGCTGAAATCTGGCCTTGGTCGGATTGCGGAATGAACTCGGTTTTCAGGAGCATTATTGCAAATAAAAGTGATGAAGCAAACAATCCGATAGCACTGAATACCACAATGCGTTTGTGATGAAGACACCAGTTCAGTGTTTTCACATAAAAATCATCAATCCAGTTAAGTATGGGGAGTATTGTCTTCTCATGACTGAATTTCCCCGGTTTCTTTTTCTTGGATTCCAGTTTCAATAACCTGGAGCTGAGCATGGGTGTGATGGTAATAGCTGCCAGTGCAGAGGCACCAATGGTGATGGTCACAATCCATCCCAACTGTTGGAACATAACACCCATCATGCCCGAAACCATGGTCATGGGGAAGAATACTGCGATAATGGTCATGGTGGAAGCTATTACTGCAAGCCATACCTCATTGGTGGCATATATAGCCGATTCTCTTGGGGTGCTGCCGCGCTCAATATGTTTGCTGATATTTTCCAGTACCACAATCGCATCGTCAACCACCATACCAATGGCAATGGACAAAGCTGAAAGTGAAATGATGTTGATTGTATTGCCCGACACCATCAGGTAAATGAATGCGGCAATAAGTGAAATGGGAATTGTGAGTATTATTATAAAGGTAGCCCTCCACCTGCCCAGGAAGAACAGTACCACCAGCACCACGAAAATAAAGGCAAACATCAGTGTTTCCGAGAGATTATTGATGGAGTCGGTAATATAATCACTGGTGTCCCAAATGGTGCTGATTTTAACATCCGAAGGAAGTTGCTTCTGCAGTTGGGCAAGTTCCTTGTTGATCTCCCGGGCAATTTTCACCGTATTGGCTCCTGACTGCTTCTGAACCATCATGCTGATGCCGGTTTTCCCGTTGATCTTGTCTTCATATTTCATGTCGACAATGGAATCCCTCACTGTAGCAACATCTTTAATTCTAATAACCTTTCCCTGGTAGTTGCCAACAACCACATTCTTGATCTGGTCGCTTTCGGCAAACTCACCCTGTACGCGGAGGGGATAACTCATTTCACCCATTTCCACGGTACCCGAAGGCATGTTCAGGTTTTCTGCAGTAAGTACCGAACCGATTTGTTCAATAGTGAGGTTGTAAGCTTCCATCCTGCGCGGGTCAATGTTGATGGCAACTTCACGCGCGGGTACACCCATAAGACTGATTGCGCCCACTCCTTCAATACGGTTCAGCGGGTTCACAATTTTCTCATCCAGCATATCCTCAATGCCGGCATAGCTGTCATCGGCAGTAACCGCGTAAAACAGAATGGGCATCATGTTCGTGTTGAATTTGAAAATCACTGGATCCTCAGCCCCTTCAGGAAGAAAAGAGGTAACCAGGGATAAGGCGTCGCGCACATCATTGGCGGCCGCATCGAGATTGGTTCCATATTCGAATTCAAGTGTAACTACTGATACATTGTCACGTGATGTAGAAGTGATCTGCTTCACATCACTCACTGTGTTCAGACTGCTTTCCAGCGGTTCTGATATATTCCGTTCCACATCCGAGGCATTGGCTCCCGAATAACTGGTGAAAACCATGATTGCAGGGAATTCCATCTCGGGGTAAAAATCAATAGGCAGCTTCATCAGCGAATAGATCCCGAATACAATCACCCCTAGAAATAACATAAGGGTGGTAACAGGCTTCTTTACAGCGCTTCCGTAAATACTCATTTTTTTATTCTTTAATGCTGTTAGAAATAATACAAAAAATAACTGGTTACTGAACGATGGTGATCAGTGATTTGTCCATTAATTTCTCCTGCCCTGCAAAAATAATCTGGTCACCTTCTTTCAGCTCTTCTGAAATAACCTCGAGCTTGTCGTCGAAGCGTTGTCCGATTTCAACCCTGATCTTCTTTGCTGTATTATCACTGTTGGCCAGGAAAACATAACGATCGTTGGTGCCTTCCTGTTTAACCACAGCAATAGCAGGCAGAATAAGCGCGTCAATCTGACCCATGTTCAGCGATACACGGGAAAACATACCCGGACGCAACACTTCATCGTTATTGTTGATCACAATTTCGACCTCAAAAGATCGTGTATCGGCACTGATAGTTGGGTAAATGCGGGATATTTCTCCTTTGAAAGTCCGGCCTGGGAAAATGTCAACCTGTATGTCTGCCTTCATTCCTTTTTTTGTTATCGGGAAGTATTTTTCGGAAATATTCACCATTACCTTCATCGGGTTGATCTGCATGAGCGTTACGATGGCTGCTTTTCCGGCAGGAGTGTTGGGGGCTCCTGAATACAACTCACCTCCTTCAAAGTACTTCCCGGTAACAATCCCGTTGATGGGCGATACCAGAACCGTGTTCTTTTTCAGGAAGTCGTAACTGGATTTGCTTACTTCGTATTGTGTTTTGGCTCCTTCATAAACCTGTTCGGAAATGCTGTTGAGTTTATATAAGGTATCCATCCGCTCAAAATTCGATTTGGCGTTTTCATATTGCTCTTTAGCCTGCTGCAATTGAGTAGCCTCCATACGGGCAATAACCTGTCCTTTGGCTACATGAGTTCCCACTTCCACCATGATTTCTTCAATTCTTCCCGGTGAGGCAGGTGCATAATTGATTTCTTCGTAAGGCATGAGATTGGCTGTATATTCAATAGGCCTGGCAATTTTCTGTTGAGCAAGCGCCATAATTTTTACTTTATATACGGTTGTATCGGCAACAGCTCCTGCTGTTGCGGGATCCTCAGCGGTAGTTTTTTTCCCGCATGAAACAACAACCAAAGTAACCAGTGTTAACGCGAATAGAATTTTAATTTGTCTCATTGTATTATGTGTTTATATATTATCTTAAATGGTGTTATACAGTTTTTCAAGAGCCGTCTGAGCCTGCAACAGTGTCATCAGGGCCGACATGTAATTACTTTCAGCCGTCAGGTAATTGGTGTTGGCCTGGGTCAGGTCAAGACTCGATACCAGTCCCTCACGGTACTTATTTTGAATATTTTTAAGTACCCGGCCGGCAACATCCACATTTTCCTTTTGGGTGTTGTAGTTTTCAAAAGCACTTTCGTAATTGAACAGCAACTGGTTCTTTTGAATCTCAAGCTGTTCCTT
>CAYVBH010000351.1:0-3974 GCA_964449015.1 uncultured Bacteroidales bacterium | reverse complement strand
CACGAGGAGGAGCTAAAAAAGAAGATAATGGCGTATTTGATATTTTCCAACTTTCATGTCCCGCTTTAATTACATCAATATGATCATCCCTTTTTATAGCAAAACTGCATTCTTTACCATTAAACGTAAAGTACACCGACTGAATGTTATTGCTGTTGCTTGTTAAATCAAACTCCTTACCAGAGATAACAGACTCGAGCTCTGTTTTTGGTAACCCTGCAGAAGATGCCTGTTTTAGAATCAGAGAAGACTGTTTTTTCTGCAGTTCATTATAGAGACCGGAATTCTCAGTCAATGGTTTATCAGACTTTATTGCAGGTATTAGATAATTATGCATCAGGTTCAACTCATCCTGTGTATTTCTTGCATTGGCAGTCATAATCACCACAGCGTCCTTATCAGGGAAAAGCACAACAAACTGGCCGCCCATTCCATCCAGCCGAACGCTGTTATTTCTTCCGCGCCACATCTGGTAGCAGTAACCCTGTGCCCAATCATTCAAATCTTTAGAGATCTTGCCTGCCCCGTCGTCACTTACAATTTTAAAGGAAGTTGCTTCCTTAACCCACTCTTTCGGAAGAAGCTGCTTGCCGTTCCAAACCCCGTTCTGCATTAATAATTGTCCGAACTTAGCCAAATCCTCCGTGCGAAGTCTTAACCCGATCATACCCAAATTTATCCCCTGAGGGTTAAGATCCCAATCGATTCCTGCAATTCCCAAAGGTTTAAAAATCCGGGGTTGCAAATAATCAAAAACCGTCTGGCCTGTAACCTGCTGAACGATGGCAGAAAGCATAAATGTTGCCATATTGTTGTATTTGAATACGGATCCAGGCTTATGAACCGGAGCACTGCTCAGGAATGCAGTGATCCAGTCGCCGCTGGTCCCCATAGCCCGGGGTTCAGGATCTTGTCCGGCCGACATCATTAGAAGATTTTGCACGGTCATCTCTTTCATATAGTCGCTGATGGAATCAGGCAACGAATTCGGGAAAAATGAAACCACTTTATCAGTTACCTTTAATTTGTTCTCAGAAACGGCAAGACCTACTGCAGTGGCAGTAAATGTTTTGCTGGCCGAAAATAGTATATGCTTATAATCTGCGGCGTAAGGACTCCACCAGCCTTCAGCAATCACTTTGCCGTGCCGGATAAACATAAAGCTATGCAATTCAACGCGGCTTGTATCAACAGCATTAAGAAAATCAATTATTCCCGCAGAGGAAACTCCTTGCGATTCAGGACTACTCCTAGGCAATCTACTGATATCCTGACCAGAGAGATCAACTGCAAACCCCGAATAAACGAAGAGCATCAATACGGCAATAAATAGTTGAACGACTTTTTTCATGGAATTCCTTTTATGATTATTGCTCCCGGTAGTTTATATTAAAACTTTGACAAGTTATAATTCTTACGGGATTATGCTGACATATTTTATAAAATTCTTTAACCTGATGCCGAAACATTTTGAATAAGATGCATATAAAGCAAGGCATCCGGAATTAAAAATGCCAAAGTATTCTAATAGGAAAAGGGCAACTCGCATATGATTGCAAATCACCCAATCCAACAGAAAACAATCTCTTATTCAATGAATTTTATTTTCTTCAAAAAATTATAGAACAGATCGATCCAGATATTTACCGGATCGCCATTATTCCTGTAACCGAAACCGTGTCTTGAATCCGTGAATGAATGAATCTCGGCAGGCTGCCTGGCTTTACACCATGTTTCGTATAATGCCGCTGTATTACCAGTTGATTCATATTGTGTTGCAGCCATAAACACAGGCATTGGATCGGCAGGGAGACTTTGGGCTCCAAAAACGCCGTAGATCAATCCAATTACATTCGGCTTACTTTGTTCAGAATGGTTAATTGCAACATCCAGGGCTACCATACCTCCTGCAGAGAATCCTATCATGCCGATTTTATCAGATTTAATATTCCATTTGGCTGCATGCTGACGGATATATTCAATAGCGCGCCTGCCATCATCACCCGACATCCTTCCAATATTACCAAGCGATATAGTCAATGGATTGCTTATTTCTATTGCACTTCCGGCAATTTTTTGAATATACCCTTCTGTCATGGACAGGGTCATGGCGGTATTCTTTTTTGACAACTCAATGGATTCAGGGGTCCTCTTTTCCCCGCCATATGAGGTCCTGGCAATTAAGTTTACTTCCTCCGGGGTTGCTCCCGAAAAGGCGATACGATATTTCAGGACAAAAGCCGCAATACCCATATCTGCCAGTTTTTTCCCCACATTGGTACCTTCAGTATCCCATGATAATGCAGAGTAACCACCACCAGGGCATACAACAATAGCTGCACCAGTTGCTTTTTTAGCGTCCGGAAGAAAAACAGTCAGCGTAGGTTCAACAACATTAAACAGGGCAACATTTTTTTCGTGCCAAAAGGGAGACTCAAATTCATAACTGTATTCTTTATGAGTCCACTTTTCTGACCCTGGGGCGGGGCCATCGTAAATTTTTACTGCAGTTTCCTGTGCATTTGTTAAACTGCACAGCGAAATAAGATTTATGAACGAAATGAGAATCAAAGAAAGATTTGTTTTCATACGTGAATAATTTGTTTTTTAATGGTCGTATGGAACTCCATGTTTGCTATTTTCATTGGTGTTTATGTTTGTTCGCAAACATGTTCGTTTCATCAGATTATAAATTATTTATGTAAGGTTTGATACCTGTCTGCTGAACAGGCAGTAAACACCCATGCCCGTTTGTTTGCCGAACAAGGGGTGTTCACATAGCTTAATGATTTATTTAGCTTCGCGTTTGATTTTGTAATATGCTTCAAATAGTTCCAGATTACTCAGGTTTGGTACCGGGCCCATGGCAGGATTGCTATTGAAATACATGTAACCAGGATTTTGTTCAGTAAAAGGATTCCATACAGGAACATTTTCTCCGTTTGGGTCGCCATTTTTTGCAAAATTCGTCCAATAGGTGGCCATTGTCTCTGATAGTTTCAAGTCCTCTGCACCATATTTCTTTTCATCAATATTTTGCAGCACGTATTTAATTTCAGCAGCATGAGGTGCACCTCTGAGCTTAAATGGCATATTGGGCATTTCGGGTTGTTTCTGTTCGAAGTAATACATGAATACCTTCGATTTTCCGGTACGTGATTGCAACCTGCCCCATGTCCATGAAGCCCATCCAAAGCCCTGATCACGGGTCATATCAGCTGATGAAAAAGCGGCTTGCTCTTTTGTATCACCCGGGAATGCCTTGAGAAATCTTTCAGCAAAATCTCCATAGCGGGCTTTGACTCCATTTTTATAGGCTTCAGGTTCAACAGGACCCCGGGCAAACATACCCCCTTCATCCGAATTTGAACCAATAATAACATTAACATCGTTATATTGTCCTGCTTCGTATAATTTATACTGATCCCCGGTTAATACATAACCATCTACATTCGGTCTGAAACCATATCTTCCCCTCAGAGAATCTTTAAAGAATTGCTGAACATCCATCTTTCTCAAATCGGCAATGGAGTTTGCCCCCATGCGTTTCATAAATTCAAGACCTGACTTTTCGGCACCTGCTAACATAGAACTTGAATCTATCGGACTGAAATTGCCACCACTTTCGCATATTGCCCCTCTAAAAAGACCATTGGCCAATGGAGATGCGCACAGAATACTGACAGCTGCACCACCGGCAGATTCTCCGAAAATGGTAACCTTGGCAGGATCGCCACCGAAGGCCGCAATATTCTTTTGTACCCATTTCAGTGCTGCAATCATGTCAAGCAAGCCATAATTGCCCGAAACCTTATTGGGCGATTCGGCAGTTAATTCAGGATAGGCTAAAAAGCCAAGCGGTCCTAAACGATAGGCTACACTAACATAAATGACTCCTTTCTGGGTCAGCTTCTCTCCATAATATGTAGGTTCTAACGGAGCGCCCATTGAAAAACCGCCTCCGTGAATCCAAA
>CAYVBH010000350.1:0-4019 GCA_964449015.1 uncultured Bacteroidales bacterium | reverse complement strand
TCAGGTTGGAAAAAGCGGTAACCACAGTTACCGAAAGCGCCATCACAATGGCTGGCTTCAACTGAACCGTAACCGCCAAAGCAGAACAGATACCCAACACCTGAACGGTAATTGGATTTTCGTTGTTCAGCGGATTTACAAGCAACTTGAGGTTCTTCATATCGCTAAAAATCTTTTATTTCTGTTTGAAAAATGCCTGGTAACTCACTAGGCAGCTATCCAGCATGGCTTCCAGACCTTTACTTGTAATGGTGCCTCCTGAAATGGCATCTACCTCATAAGGTGATGCGGGATCAGCGTCTCCCTTTACCACGTCAACGGAAACAAATTCGTTCTTTTCATTGAAAACTTTTTTCCCGCTGAAAGGCTTCATAAAGAAAGGCTGGTTGATTTCGGCTCCCAGTCCCGGTGTTTCACCCTTATGATCAAACATCACCCCGTAAATGGTGTTGAAATGCGGAAGTCCTTCTGCAACCTCCGTTTCTCTCTTGAATGAAACATATCCCCAGATGGGTCCCCACAATCCCTTTCCGTATACCGGAATTACAATAAATGAGGTATCTCCCTTCTTAGCCTCGAAGGCCGGCAAATTCCTTTCCGATGGTTGCTTTTTCAATTCTGCCCTGAGGTTTATAGTAAACGGATCCACTCCGCTTATTTTTTCACCGTGCGAATTCAGCGTATAGCTGTCTGTGATGTATTGATCATAAAGTTTTTCAGCATTCGACCGGTCGGAGGTGATATGCAATGAGGTAAGAATATTCTGTTTTTTCTCAACTTCCACGTTTTTATCCTGGGCAGGTTTCAGTGCTGTGGCAACAAGAGCAAGTCCTGTAGCCACTACCAGAACAATGATGGTGGAGTATATAAACGTGTATGAATTACTCTGGACTTTCATGGCCTTTACGTTTACCTGATTAATTTGCAGTTTTGGCAGTTGCCTTTTTGAGTCTTCTCAGACGTTGATTGATGTTGGCTTCAACTATATAATAGTCGATCAGTGGCGCAAATACATTCATCAGCAGAATGGCCAGCATCATTCCCTCGGGATAAGCCGGGTTGAGCACCCTGATGATGATGGCCAGCATTCCGGTGAGCAATCCGTAAATCCACTTTCCGGTTTCGGTTTGTGATGCAGTAACCGGGTCGGTAGCCATGAAAACAGCTCCGAACATGAAACCGCCATAGAGGAAATGTTTGTAAACCGGCATGGCCATGTATTCATTGGCAGCAAATGCATTCAGAATAAGCCCCATGAACAATCCACCGGCAATCGTCGACAAGATGATCTTCCAGCTTCCCACTCCGGTGTACATCAAAATAAATGCACCAATCAATATGGCCAGTTTAGAGGTTTCACCGATTGATCCGGGGATGAATCCCAGGAATGCGTCTAAATCGTTGGGCAGGTGATCATGAATATTTTGTGCCAGGTTACCCAACGGGGTGGCTCCGGAAAATCCGTCGATGATGTTTTCTCCCTTGGTAAGTCCGGCAATCCATACTTTATCTCCGGTCATATCCGACGGGTAGGCAAAAAACAAAAAAGCCCTTGCGGTAAGAGCAGGATTGAGAATATTCATGCCGGTACCTCCGAATACTTCCTTGCCGATAACCACGGCAAAAGCAGTGGCCACCACTACTGTCCAGATGGGAACATCAACCGGTAATACCAATGGAATCAGCATGCCGCTCACCAGGAATCCTTCGTTTACTTCGTGTCCCCTTACCTGTGCAAATATAAATTCAATGGTAAGCCCGGTTACATAAGATGCAACCAGCAGGGGAAGCACCTGAACAAAGCCAAAGCCAAAAACCTGCCAGAACGACCGGGTTTCACCAATCGACAGAAAATGCTGGGAACCCGTATTGTACATGCCAAAAAGCAAAGCCGGAAGCAGCGCAATGATCACCACGGTCATGGTACGCTTCATATCCATGCTGTCGCGGATATGCGCCCCTGTTTTTGTAACCTTGTCGGGAACAAACAGGAAGGTTTCAAAAGCATCAAAAGTGGAGTGGAACTTCCCGAACCTGCCTCCTTTTTCAAAATCTGGTTTGATCTTATCAATGAATCGGCGTAATGCTTTCATTCAGTTTTGATTTGTCAGTTTAACTCATTTCCTTTTTCATCATGTCCATTCCCTTCCGCACCAACACTTGCATCTCCGTCTTTGAGGGACAAATGAATTCGCACAGTGCAAAATCTTCTTCAGCCACTTCGTATATGCCCAGCCGTTCCATCTGATCAATGTCTTCGGCCAGTATGGCTTTCAGCAATTGCATCGGGTAAATGTCCAGCGGAAAAACTTGCTCATATAAACCGGTCATTACAAAAGCGCGGTTCCCGCCGTGTATGTTGGTGTCAATGACATATTTGCGGTCGGGCATGAGCCACGACCAGAAGGAACGCGAAAAACTGAATTTTTCGAAGCCCGGCAAAGCCCAACCCAGAAATTCATGATGGTTGCCTTCGGGTATTACTGTAAGTTGGGAATCATAGAAACTGAGAAATCCGCTGTGCGACACCCGGGTTCCGGTAAGCGGATTGCCACTGATGTAGCGGTGATCTGATTTTTTGACATTACCGTCGGTGATGCTCTTTACTGAAGCACCCCTGATGATGCGGTAATAGCGCGGGTTCTGAACTTCCGAACCGGATAATGCGACCAGGCGGGAAGCATCATAATGTCCTTTTGAAAACAACCTCCCGATGGAGATCACATCTTGGGGAAGAACCACCCAGATGACCTCTCCTTTGTTTAAAGGGTCAACCCGCTGTATCTGAACACTCACGTTGCCAGCCGGGTGCGGGCCCCTGAAATAATTGGTTTGCGCATTACGGGCATGGGTATAGGCCGGTGACGCGGGATATTCATTGTTAATACTGATATGTACCTTCCCTTTGGTAAGCATCGAAAGTGCATCAATACCGGTTTGAAAATCAGTCTCAGCTCCCTGGATCATAAAATCATAATCGGGGGCCAAAGGCGCTGTGTCAAATGCCGGAACGAAGATCGACTTGGGAGCATCGTTAGGGTTGGCAACAATATTGTAAGGCCGTTGTTTGATTACTGGCCAGAGTCCGCTTTTCAACAGGTTCTTCTGCACCTGTTCACGGGTCATGCCAAGCGGATCACCCGATTCAAACGATTCGTATTCCATGCTGTCTCCAGCCTGGATAACAACTTCCTGAATCACCCTGCGCTCACCCCGGTTAACCGATACCACCTGTCCGCTGACAGGCGATGTGTAACACACTTCAGGCTGGTTCTTATCTACAAACAAGGTAGTGCCGGCTTTAACTTCCGACCCTTCCTTCACTTCGAGTTTTGGAACCAGCCCGTGGAAATCCAGGGGTTTCACGGCATAAAACTCTGACGGATTCGCCTTGCCGAAGAACTTCTCAGCTTTACCGGCCAGGCTGATATTTAATCCTTTCCTGATTTTATATACAAGAGGCATCAGTACTTTTGTATTTTTCAAGCATCAAAAATATATAAATTTACACACGTGAGGTAGTCCCGTAAAGAAATTAATGTCTTTCTGTGGGTTGTCTGCTAAATACTTTCTGTAGTTGAGATTTATCAGGCACTTCAACACACACCTCATGCAAGAATATTTTTTTCACCATCTTTGGGTTCAAATTTGTAATGAATTGATAAACTACACCTCATGACAAGCCGATTTGGTTTTTTATGCATTCCCGCACTGTTTATTATTGTTACAGAAATAACAACAAGTTCGTTTTTTGGTTTAACCCTGTCAGAAAAATTACTACCCGACACCTTCAAAAATGAAGTTTATGATGCCGGAATTCATACTGTTTTGCTGAAAACCTCCGATTGGGAATTTTCGTTACCGGTTCTGGATGCAGGGAGTCGGGATCAGCTTGAACTCCGATTTGATGACCTTTCCGGTAACCAGAGGAATTTTGGTTATGCAATTTATTTGTGCAATGCCGGCTGGGAAAAATCGGAATTACCTGAACAGGAGTATATATCAGGCTTTCCGACAGG
>CAYVBH010000349.1:0-4024 GCA_964449015.1 uncultured Bacteroidales bacterium | reverse complement strand
AGTGAGCGCCGAAGAAATTTTCCGCGACAGGAAAATATTGAAGCGTGAACGGTTTTTAAATCTGAGCCGGTCAAGCTACCTGATTTCCAAGATTGCCATCCTGTTTTCCATTTCAGCTATTCAGTCGGTTCTTTTTGTGGTGGTAGCTAATCTGATTCTGGGAATCAGAGATATGGGTTTTATATACTGGTTTGCCCTTTTTTCCACAGCTGCATTTGCCAACATGCTGGGGTTGAATATTTCTGCTTCGTTTAACTCAGCCGTTACCATTTACATCCTGATCCCGCTTGTAATGATCCCCATGATGGTGCTCAGCGGCGCCATGTTCAGCTTTGATAAACTCAACAGACACGTCAGCAGGGTTGATAAAGTTCCTGTCATTGCTGAATTCATGGTCACAAAATGGTCCTATGAGGCGTTGATGGTGCATCAATATAAGGACAACAAGTTCATGAAGAACAAACTTTATGAACTGGAAAAGGAAGAAAGCCAAAGCGACTATAAAAAGGTTTACTGGCTGCCTGAACTGATGCAGCGACTGGAACGTGTAAAGAATGAAGTGTACAATACCGGAACAGTTTCCGTGTCGATAAGAGATCTTCAGGTTGTTGCAAATGAAGTCATTAAAGAATCCTCCTCAAACCGGGATGTTGCTCCGTTTGAACCGGTTGAAAACCTGCAGCCAGGCAAATTCAATCTTCAGACAGCTGAAAAGTTGCAGGAATACCTTTCTGCTCTGGATAAATATTATGGGGAGCTTTTCCAACGAATCTGCAAACAAAAGGACAATTATTTCAACTTTTTCTTAGACCGTGATCCTGAGGCCTATGAAAAACTGAGAAACAATTACCACAACGAAGGGGTGCAGGATATTGTAAGGAAGGTTTATGAAAAGAATAAGATTCTTGAATATGACAATCAGCTGGTGCAGCACTATGATCCCATATACCAGGATCCATTTGTCGGGAGCTTGCTGACACTTCGCACCCATTTTTATTCTCCGGTGAAGCCATTTCTCGGGAAAACTTATGACACCTTCTGGTACAATATGATATTTATCTGGTTGCTTACGCTGCTCTTTTACATTGCGCTTTATTATGAATGGCTCAAAAAGCTGGTTAATTTTCCGGATCGCTTTAAAAGAAAAATTCAAATTGATTGATAATATTTATTAATTCTTTCATGCATTCGTTATTTTTGTTTAACAAAAACATCCTTAGGATTATGCCCAAAGTATTTGTTTATCTAATGATCATACTGGCTTTCGTTGCCGTTTCCTGTAAATCGGGAGGTCAAGGCAAGGATGCCGGTTTAGAGATACCTGATTCTGTGCTCAATGCAGGTGTCGAAATTTCGGAAGAGGTGATGCAGGATATTGTTCAAAATATATCCTCACCAGTAGAAATGGCTGCCATGATCAAAGATCTTGGGGTGCCCTTTTCCAACAGATACATCTCAACTACCGAAAGAGTCGGAAATCTGACAACCAGCTTCCAGCAATCGCTGAATCTTGGTATTTACGCAGCAGATCTGGGCTACCTGAATATGTACAACAAAACTTCGGCCGTGGTGGATTATCTGACCGCCATAAAATCACTTGCTGATGCCATCAAGGTGGGGCAGTTCTTTGATTTTACCACACTGAAAAGACTGGCTACCAACAGCAAAAACCTCGACTCCCTGATGTACATCTCAGTGCACAGTTTCAATCAAATGGACAAATACCTGCACTCCAACAACCGTACAAATCTCAGCGCGCTGATGGTGACTGGTGTATGGATCGAAGGTTTATATCTGGGAACACAGGTATATAAAGCCACTCCGAATAAAGACCTTGCTGATCGCATTGGTGAACAGAAACTTACGCTTGACCAGTTGATGCTGATTCTCGAAAAGTTTCAGCAGGACAAACAATACACCAAACTCCTGGGAGATCTGGGGTTGTTGAAAGATCTTTTCAAATCCGTTGAGATTTTCGTAGAAAAAGGCGAACCTCAAATGATTGAGGTTGACGGCATGTTAAGTATTGTTCAGGGTGATAAAAGCATCATTAAAATTTCTCCTGAGGTATTGGACAATATCATCAGTACCACAGAGCAAGTTCGTAACAGGTTAATAAGCTTTTAATTATGAAGAAATTCATCATCATATTTGCAGTTCTTACATTTGTCGCATCTGTTTTCACTAAGGCCCAGGATGTGTCACAACTTACAGCCCAGTGTGCCGCTAATGCAGGCGACGTAATGTATCTGAAGGATTTTGTTGTTAAACTCGATCAGGGCACTCCCGGAGGAGCCCCACCGACTGCCCGGTTCGCTCTGCTGTTGAGTAAAGGTATTGCTTACCGCTTTTCTGTATGTTCAGCTCCAAACTCAGACGGGGAAGCTGTTCTGCAACTTTTTGAAATGAACTCCCTGCTGGGAAGTACATTCATTACCGCCACAGGTAAAGAGTATCCGTCATTTGACTTTAAATGTCAGAAGACCGGAGTTTATCACGTTTTTATTTCTTTTAAGGAAGGAAAGGCAGGAGAAGGAGTGGGAATTATGTCGTATGTAAAGAAACTATAACAACAAGTTGTTTAACTGCGGAAAGCCGGCATATGCATACAGATGCCGGCTTTTCTATTATATTCGTTGCCAGACCCAAAGAAGAAGTAACAAAGCAAACACTATTTCATTGATCCAGTTTGCTTTACATTTAACAAAGTAAAACGAGAATAGGTATGCCAGCGGTATGGAAACAAAATAGATCATTCCGGTGCTTGACTTGAAGAAAGCCAGAAAAACCAGCAATCCGAACAGAAAAAAAACCCAGAAAATCAGGAAGAATTTGCGTGCATGAATTTTCATGCTGTCGAAATAAGTGGCAATGAAGTAGCTGCCTCCAATAATTAGCAAAAGAATAAATGCCCAGTTTATAATCTGACTTAGCTTATAGGTAATATTCAAGTCGGTGAATGATGTCGATATTTGCGAAACAAGACCAACAACTGACAAATCCCAAATATAATAACCCGATAGTATAAACAAATATGGGATCAACAGCCCCATAAGTGCAAAGACCCATTCACGCCAGATAAACGGCCTAAGCAGGCTGATTGACGCAAGTAGGAAGAAAAAGAAGATAATTGAAGGAAAATATACAAGGCTTGCAACAGATATCAGCAAACCGGTATCAAGAAAGTTCATGGAAACACCATCCGTTTTATACGCGCTGAAAATACGGTAGAACATCCAGATCAGAAAGGACGAGGATACCAGTGCCGGTGTCAGCTGATGCAATTGTACAATACCAGTGGACAACAAGAGGTAAAATAGTGCCGGCAGTTGTGTACGAACAGGTATGAAGATAAAGTTCGTATTCATCTGAATCAACAGGTAGCTGTTGCCAAGCAATAGTAACAACGCAATGACAGATGCCAGCAGCCTGTAATTGGTATTGAACAGTACAATCAGCTTGCCCAGCGGAACGCCGGGGTTTTGAATCAGTTGATCAGAACTCACCGAAACCAAAGAAGGAATCCAGTAAAGTACCGGAAATAAGGTTATAATAACAATTAAACTGAGTCGGTTGCTGTTGATGAATTTTAACAACATGTTCTGATGCGTAACTGGTCAGCTTACAACAAAGCTTCAAGCTTGTTCACCAGGCTGCCCTTGGGAACGGCCCCTACCTGCTTGTCAGCTACCTGGCCATTTTTGAAATAAAGAACTGTCGGGATGTTCCGGATTCCATATTTTGAAGAAACCGATGGATTTGTCAAATACAGCATTATTAGCTTATTCTTTGAGATAAATACTGCCGGAAAGATAACTTCATGAGGTTTTCCATCTTCTGTTGTTGCACTCGCTAAAGGAAATAGATTATCATTATTTATCCGACAACTGATGTACATAAATAATTCCATTCCCAATCTTATATCGCTTAACTCGTCCGAAATTGTAATCTTATTATTGTAATCATGAAAAACTTTGCTCCGTTTATCAAATAGGATTGAATTGTATCTTCTGGGCAAGATAGG
>CAYVBH010000348.1:0-4112 GCA_964449015.1 uncultured Bacteroidales bacterium | reverse complement strand
GTTCACAAGTTCGATAAAACCATTTAAAATCAATAAGTAAGCCTGATGATTTTTATAGTAATACATTGGAAAGCGATAAACAAGAGATTGCCTGCCTGCCGGTCAGGCAGACTTCGGTCGTCGTACCTCCTCCCTCGCAATGTCACGCTGAGCTTGTCGAAGTGTGATTAGTTGAAAACAAAATTAACATCGAACATCGAACCTGCCTACCGGTCAGGCAGGCACCGATTTGCGAAGTTCGAAGTTTTGGAAAACACAAAACTCAGAATATCACAACACATCCAGTATCCAGACCCCATAACCACTAGCCAAAAAAATGTTTAACTTGCGAGATCAATATTTCTATTTACCGGTTAAACTAAAAATCATCATATGAAAAAACTATTGATCGCAGGTATGGTATTACTGGCAGCAGGTTTGAATGCCTTTTCTCAGGATCCGAACTTTTATATCTTCCTTTGCTTTGGACAATCGAACATGGAAGGTGCCGGAAAAATTGAAGCACAAGACACCATTGTTGACAGCCGTTTTCAAGTTATGGAAGCTGTTGACTGTCCGAACCTGGGAAGGGAAAAAGGGAAATGGTATCCGGCTGTCCCTCCGCTGTGCCGGTGCCGAACCCGTCTGTCACCGGCTGATTATTTTGGCAGGACTATGGTGGCCAATCTTCCGAAACACATCCGGGTAGGTGTGATCAATGTATCCATAGGCGGCTGCAAAATTGAGTTGTTTGACAAAGACAATTACCAGTCATATGTATCAACCGCTCCGGGATGGATGGTTCCCATGATCAAAGAATATGACGGCAATCCTTATGCCAGGCTTGTTGAAATGGCAAAGATTGCTCAGCAGGATGGCGTAATTAAAGGAATTCTGTTACATCAGGGTGAATCAAACACAAACGATACGCTGTGGCCGCAAAAGGTAAAGCTTGTTTATGGCAACCTGCTGAAGGATCTGAACCTGAGAACTGCTGATGTACCCCTGCTTGCAGGTGAAATGGTGAACGTAGACCAGAACGGCGCCTGCGCCAGCATGAATACAATAATAGCCACACTCCCCCAAACTATCCCGAACTCGTATGTGATTCCTTCAAGTGGTTGCGCCGGTACTCCCGATCATCTGCATTTCACATCGGAAGGATATCGTATACTGGGGAAAAGATATGGCTTAAAAATGCTGGCCGTACATGGCTTTCAGATAACTCAGCTGGATGAGTAAAAAAATCCCGGGCCTGCTTTTTGCAGGCCCGGGAAATGTCTGTCCTACTTCCCCTGCGAAAGCTGCCGGAACAATTCCGGATCAAATTCTTCCAAACCGGTAATCCCATATAGGTGATTTGCCGTAACCCACGGCAGCCAGAACCGATGTCCGCCCACACCGCGACCCGGACCGCCAGGACCCATACGCCAGTGTTCCTGCTGCCATCCGATTCCTTTCAAATCATACAGACGACCGGGAAGTGCCACCATCGATTTGGTGTTGTGCAGAAGGATCCGGGCTACTTCAAGGTAATGGGGGTCATTGGCATATTTGTAAAGTTTGGCATAAGATGAAACCGACCAGTCAAGGTATTCGTCAACACCTCCGGGACCAAGGGCTGTTATTCCCTGCAGCCCGATAGTAGGTACACCTTTCTTCCAATGTAACAAGGAATCATGGGCATCCAAAGGCATGGGCACATTCCAGATCCAGATCCAGCTTTCAGCAAAATCTCCTGCTACCTGGGCGCGCTCCAGCCATTTTTTGTCGTTTGTTGATTCATAAAGGCTCAAAAAGGCTTCCAGGCTTAGCATCCCGGCTTCCTTATCCGTGATATTCGGATTGTCACTGGCCCCGCCGATAAAAAGTCCGCATTTGCCCCAGTTTTCCCATACGTATTCTGCTGCACGCACAGCAGCCTCCTGGTATTTCTGATCACCTGTTTCTTCTGTCATCATCACCAGTAAAGGTACGGGGCAGTAACTTGTGGTTCCGGTGGGTTCGGCAACCTCGTTGCTCCCCTCAATCCACCGGCGTGGAAACGATCCGTCTTCGCGTTGCTGCAGCAATAACCAGTCGATGTAGGTTTTAATCCAATTGAACCATTCGGGATGTTCGTGTCCAAGCTTGCGTTCACGCCGGTAGGCCCTCATCAGCACTCGCATGTCTTCGGTTGCATTCCGCAGCCAGGGTGCCAACCAAGCGTGATCCCAGGGCTTACCTGTGGCAAAATCGTAACCAGTTCCCTGAAGGGGTACCTCAGGAAGAGCCTGAATCATAGATGCGATAATGGACAAGCCGGTTTGCCTCATTTTCTGGCCTCTTTCAGTGTTGTCCCGGTCACTTTCACGCAGCAACTGGTCAGCACACTCAATGGTTTTTCCAACAAAGCCCATGGCAGACATGGTCCAGTTCCACTGGCGATGTTTTGCGGTATCCATGGCGGATATAACGAACGGAATGGCTGTCCGTCCCTCAATAGTCACGGCCTGTGAGGCCAGCTGATCGGTCAGTATCCGGCGCATTTGTTCCACATCAATAGGGTATACTTCAGGTTTCAGTGTGTTCCAGGCCCAGCGCCATGATTCCCGGGTTACATCACGGAATGACACACCGCGACCGAACCGGAAATCGACCTGGTACGTGTGATTCACCCCTTCTTTAACCGGGTGATAGCGCCGGATCCACCTGGGGGGTGCGTTTAATTTTCCCGTACGCGGGTAAACATTGGCGGTGCCCGGGAATATGAATCCAAATGTGATGGGTTCCTGGTCATTCTGCCAGGCTCCCAGCGATCCGAACAGATACCTGGAATCGGTCATCACATCTTTGGTCAGCCTGGTTTCTGCAACTGTTGTGGCTCCATTTGGTAATGGATTCAACACAGCAACATGTGTCCCGTTGCTGAACGAAAGTGCAAACAACGGAGCCGGTATCATGTCTTCACGCATCAGAAAGCGACGTGCGGCATAGTTGGCTGTACCGCCGGGAGAAAGCTCTCCGTCGAATGCAGGGTCACCATACAATGCACCGGGAGCCATGCAATTCACATCGGTCCATTTTACCGAAGGATCAATAGTTAAAACAACCGAAGAATTAAAACCTCCTTCAGTGTTTCCTTCAACATCAACCTTCCTGCTCACAGAAAGCACCGACCCTTTTATGTCCCAGGAATCCCTGATGCTAAACACTACAGCGCCGCTCTTGATCCTGGCCAGGGCATTGACACCCGACGAGGACTTTGAAACTTTCTCGTATCCGGCAGACAAAGTGTTGATGTTATCTTCGTCCTTGTATATTTCGATTCGAACCGGCTTTGATTGTATGATCCGCGGTGTTTCAGCACCGGTAATTTCAATGCTCCATGAGCCTTCGCTTGCTCTAACAAACGAAACAGTTTCGCCGTGCTCAAGCTTTCCCAGATCGAGCCTGTTGCGTTGCCCACTCATTTTTGCTGAGGTACACAGAAATATCACAATCAGCATGAATCTGCCGATTAATCTAAGATCTTTCATTTTTAAAATCATATCTAAAGTATTATTCAATTAGCTTAAGTCATTTGTGTGACGTTCTTTCAGTTGCAATTTAGGATATTCCTGCAAGGAATGAAAGTTTTTGTTACTTTTCCCTGCAGGTTTGATGCATAGAACAAAGCTTATTTTTGTCACTTTCTTTTGCCAAATTTAAATCCAAACATTCTTTTGAATAAATATCAGATATATTGAATTAGCTATATATCGTTGGCATTCGTCCGGGAGCTTCGCCCCGAATCCCCACTTCATTCTTTGCCTTGACGCAAAGAACGAAGCAAGAAAAGTCAAGACAAAACGAACCCCTTGCAAGTCCCGGCAAGCCCTCTACGTTTTGTCGGGCCCGCCCACGGTGCTTGTGGGTTAGCGGTGCCAATTTATGAGCTCTGTTCAATTTTCTTTTTTTTGCATTGAAAATAGCACCTACATAGTTATCAATTGTTGAGGTTAAGCAATTGATGCAACACCCCTGAAGTAGCGCAATCCGCCTCTGAGAAAAGGCGTGAAGAAAATCAATTCACTGCAGGCTTGCCTGCTTGGAGAAATCAGATAAGAAAATATGTTTGAGGCCGGTTCCTACGGCCGAGTTTATTTTCTTGT
>CAYVBH010000347.1:0-4112 GCA_964449015.1 uncultured Bacteroidales bacterium | reverse complement strand
CAACATTATCAAGGTAATTCTTTAGTTCATTCCTGAATTCTGAGTAGTTTGCTACTATCATTGTTTAATAATATTAAGTATCTATATAAGTACAAATATACGTACTTAAATTGTAATAACCAAGCAAAAGCAAAAAAATTATCATTTGTGCACGGATTTTAGTTGAATGTAAGCTAACGTTCAGCGGTATTTGTAGTTACCGCCTGCATCGGGAGGCTGGCATGTATTTTTGCCAGGCCAACTAAGAGGCAAAAGTTTTCGTTTCAAGATACATTTTATAACTATGCAAAAACCATATTCATGAAAAAAAGCATAAGTCAAATAATGTATTAAAGGTAATATCACTATAAACATTTTCCATGAATTATTATTTTTAATCCAGCTACTTCTCGCATAAAAAAGAATTAATGGTAAACATATGCAAATAAGTATTGAAAGTGCACCTATTATTTCTTCCATTAAAATTACCCTTTCGCTTTATCAATTATAAATCTACCTTTATTATTTACCAAGTATTCAGGCTCGCTATGACATCTAACGGCCCGGCGGTATAATTAGTGGGCGTTACCCCACGACAGCACCGCCACAAAACTAGCTCCCGCCTGAGGCAGGACCAGAAAGCTGTCCCGGTGCAGGATTTAAATTGCGGGAAGATGCGGGTGTCCGGGTGCATGAACAATTACTAAGCTGTCTAGGGTGCAGGGGCTAACAAAAACTGTGACAAGCTTATTAATCATACCGTCCGTGTTAGCGTTTCGTTTTTAATTTATTTTAAGTTTATAATCAAGGGATTAAGTTTTCAGTATATTTTGTAACTGTGGTCACAGACTTCCCAGATATTTATGAAATTATTCATTTCCTTATCTTGACCTGGTAGTTTTGCTCTTTCAGATGTGGGCTCTTTAAATTTACCGAGATTGAAAACATACTTTGGAAAAAGATTTAATTCATTATCAAGGACAAACATCGTATCATTATAAAACTCTTTATAAAATATTTCTTTCTCAAATGGATAAATATGTGCGAAGTCTTCAGTGGTACTGGCAACTGGTTTTTCTCTTTGAAATAGAATTTGATTTTAAAAGCCCTTTTAATAATTCTCTCCCGGTTAAGGATTAAAGCTTTATTATCTATTAGTCCAGTTGTATTAGGCAGATGACCGAAAAAAAGTGAATCATTAATAATAATCCAACTTCGGAGGTACTCATCATTACTTTCGTTAAATCTGAAAAAATTCTTCTCCTCGTTAATAAACGTGCCATTAATCCTATAGTAGATTAAATCATGCAGGCTTTGAATTGCCAGAATCGAATCGTTCAAGATTCCCGATTCTACTACGTATTGATATTCACCAGGTCCCCGGCTTCGGTTACCAATTTGTTTAATGAACTTACCTTTATTATCAAAAAGCATTCACTGACTAAGATTATTGATTATTATGGATTGATCAAGTTCCTTATAATCTTGGATATAAGATAAGTAGTTTTCACTACTTGTTTCAAGTGCAACATATCTGATGTTTGATGCGAGTTGGCTTAAATTCCAAACTTCCATTTTGTTCATTGAATCTTCAATATCTATAATCTCTATATTCTGAGACGCTTCCTGATGATTATTGCAGTTAGTAAGGAATAAATAGCCAATAATCCAAAGAAATTTCCCGATTGTATGCATATAAGAATTGCTTTTTACTGAGTATGAGTGTTTCAATTATGATCCTTCGTAAAATATCTTGTTCCAGAGGCTATCTTCGTCGGCATTTTACCTACCGTCCGTGTTAGGAGGTCGTGATATTTATTTCTTTTCCTGTTTCTAAGTAGTCTGTCAAGTCGTCCAGGAATCTGACCATTGGTGCACCATCTATTACATCATGGTCAACTAGGATTGTCATGTTTAGAATCTCTCTGATTTTTATTTCGTTGTCAATAACCACGGGTTTTTTAAGGATGGATCCGACACCAAATGAAATAGGATGAACTGATTTGTGAATAAACCAACCATTAATCTTTCCAATCATACCGATTGAAGTGACAGCTACATTTCCCATTGTTTTAAAAGCAGCTTTTAGATTTTTCAGAAGCAGTCTCCAAAATAGTCTTCTTAAGAATCCAGGCAAATGATAATATAGTCTTTGATAGACAGTTGACTTCTTTTCCAGTACAATGTCGGCAGGATTTAGATTTTGGCTTTTGGCAGTCTCAATCTCTTGAGTAATTTCTAATGCACTTTTTATGTTCACTTTTTCAATTACAAGAGGGATTGGAACTTTTGTGTCTTCGATTTTCTTTTCTACAATCATTGAAACATTAATGTCATCGAAGATTATAAGTCTCTTTTTATTGTAAAAATATGCTGCTGCCTCCGGATGCTTTTGTAAGACGCTACCAATAACCTTTATAATCCATGCATTAAATGAGACAGCTTTTCCTTTTTTCCTAAGGTCTCTAAGTTTAGTCCTGCTGTCTGTGACATCGAATTCAAGCATTGCATTTATGTGATGTTTTCTTAGCCCAACATCAAAAATGTCAAATGTTGCTATTCTTGATCGAGGTATCTTTTCAAAACGATAATCTCTTGTCATTGCGAGTAGTTCTATATTGTTCAGGAGCGCGATTCATGACGCATACCGTCCGTTTTAGGCATAGGCTGTTATTAATCCTGTAATGAAGCAGTTAATTGTCAAGGGTTAGAAGTTTGCCAGATTTTACTGTCTCGATGAACTGATTCATAAATCTTGAAGCAGGAGCTCCGTCAACAATGTCATGGTTGAACGATGCTGTCAGGCAGAGGTGCTCTTTTTCAGTTATTATGTCATCTTCTTTTACCAGTTTTGAGTTTATGCCACCGACTGTTATTAAAACAGTTGCAGATCCATGAGGAATAAACCAGATGCTAGTTTTATTAAACATTCCAACAGCTGTAACAGCAACTTTACCATATCGGATTCCCATTTTTATGTTTTTGTCAGCAATCCGGATGAAGGTTCTCAATAAAAATCCGGGGATAAACCTGATCCAAGTCATTTTTGATAAGTTACCGAGTTGCTGTCCTTGAGTAGCTTGTGCTGTCCGTATCTCTTTATTAATCTGAAGGTAGGTCTTTGTTTGTGCATTATTTATCGCGATAGGTTCGGGAACTTTCTCGCCTTTAATTTCTCTTTCAATCAGAACGGAAACAGTCACATCTTCTAAAATTATTTGTTTGTTACCCTGTATAAAAGAGTTCAGGAGGGGATGATCTTTAATTACGTGGGCAAGGCATGTGACTATATAGGCTGTCAATGAGAGTTTTGTTCCTGTCTTTTGAAAATGCTCATTTATTAATCTGCGAGGGACCGATATGTCAACCTCGGTGATTGAATGGAAAGTATTTTTTTCTTTTGTTACAGTCGCAGAAGCAATTACTGCTTTTCTGTTAAATGTCAGGGGGATCGATTTGTATCCGGTTATTCGGTCCATGAGAAGGTACTTGATCTATATGATATTGAGAACTTTATTAAAAGTACTATTAATTACTCATATGTGCAGGAGTGCGCTCGCTTATGCCTGACTTGTTTTTATGCTTAGGCATTTATTTTTCCCTATATTTGAATTGCATTCCTGGAGCATTTAGTGGTCTTTTTTCAAATCCAAATTTCTCATAAAATTCAAATTTGTCTCTTGCTGCAAACAATTGTATATCTCTTATTCTATTGTCTTTGCATTTCTGAACTAATTTACCAAGAAGGCTGCTACCTAATCCTTTTCCCTGATAATCTGGATGAATGATCAGGTCTACGATTAACGCATGGTGGACTCCATCAGCAATTATCCGACCGAATCCAACAAGATCATTTGATCTGTATATTGAGATTGCATACCAACTATTTTGAATAGCTTTGGCTAAGTCCGTAATTGAAAAATTATATTCTAAATTCCATCCAGTTATTTGGAATAGGTCCCAATACTTTTTTGGATCAGGCAACTGGTCATCGAAAATTAAAGAATCATCCATTAAATTGTAAGTAATTAAATTTGCCGTGTTAGCCGCTGGCATTTTTATTTAGAATCTATCAAGTCATTCAATTTAATTATTTTACTGCCATTTTTTTCGTAATAATTCAGCATTTCGTC
>CAYVBH010000346.1:0-4145 GCA_964449015.1 uncultured Bacteroidales bacterium | reverse complement strand
GATATGATTAATTCAATTCCCTTACTTGCAAAAAAGTATCCCCAGGTATTAAGTCCTGATTTCCAGCTGACTGACCAAAGCGATGCAAAAATATCTTTGTTAATGTGAAAACTGTTTCTGAGGGTAATCCCTTTTCCTGCAAACCAGTTGGCAACGAATCTTCTTATATATCCATAAACAACAATCTGTTCAATGAAAGAGTACGCCATAAGGTATACGATCCCAAGGTTATTTAACAAAAGGGCAAGGTATCCGAAAATTCTAATGATGCCGACGGTAGTGTTAAACCGGTATAATTGTGATAGGTTCTGGGTTCCAGTCATAAATGACTTCCATTTAATAGTCTGAAGCGCTATAGAGGCCTGAAGGATCATAAACAGGTAAGCTGCCCATAGGTCCTTGCTTTGTCCTGACTGAGTGAACAGATTCCACAGAATCCCGATTCCAACCGTAGTTAAAATAATGATCGTAATTACACTGAGAAATGCATATACATACTTCGTTGTGTAAAGGAGTTCCTGCAATCCTTCATAATTTGGGGTATCTCTTTTTAATGTAACATTTTTATATTCATTGGCATTTGCAGGTATGCGTTCGGCCCCGGCATAGAATGTTGATGCTGCCCTTTCAATAGTATAACCCAATCCCGATTCTGCAAGCAACCCAAAATATGTCAGGGTTTTCAACAACATCCAGAAAGAATATTCCAGGCTTGGAAATTTAACAAGTATAAGTGATGTTACGAAAATCCCATGAAAGAATATGGAGAACTGATTGATCCAGTTCATTATGGTAGGACTGTTATAAATGGCCCCTAATATATTGCGTATTGTTTTCAAAATCCCTGATTATAACAGATTTGACCACCCATAACTGTATTTATTGTAAAACAATAGATGAATCGGTATATTTTATAATATGAGGGGCATTATGCTGTAGATAACCTGATACAAGGTCTACGGCATATGAAAGGCCTTTTACATTCCAATGACCATCTGTGCCATAATAAAGTTGATCATCACTCATCCTGAATTCATCATAAATTGGGATATACCTCACACTGGTTTTATCCAATCCCAAATACAGTGCTGGTAGAAAATTATTATAATGGTCTTCATTAATAACATTATGATATAGTGTGTATTGTGCGGGAATTGGTAAAAAATACAATTCAATATTATACTTTTCTTTCAATTGGTTACTTAGATATTCAATATTTTTACAAATATTCAGTATTTCTTCTTCTGAATGTTTGTAGTAAAAGCTTGTATTTTCTTTGTTTACCTGATCATAATAAAAAAGCCAGGGATTTTCATCATCGGCATGATATTTCGGTGTGAGTTTTGAAATGTATCCAAACAGATCAAATTTCAACGTTGCTATCTTGGAATAAAGCCATGATGTTACATAACTCCTTTTCAAAAGAGCATCATAAAGTTCCTCGCTTTTGGCATAAAAAACATAATCCCTGAATTTAGCCATGGATTTCCTGATTCCTGAACGTGTATCAATAACAAAATCTGAAGTGTGCTTTTTTGCGAACTTAAAAGGAATGTACCTTTCAGTCAATCCTAAAATCAGAATTTTAGGTTTTCCTTTTTCATAATTGTTTTTTTCCAGGTATGAAAGAGGCAGTTCCTGATATACATAATGCATTTTACTTAACGAAATTTTCTCAGACAAGAGGGCTGGAAACTGCGTACCTCTTGAAATATCAAAGAAACTATCTCCAAATACTAATACATCTGCCTCATTCAGTGTACTTTGTTTTGGGCTAAATTGAAATTTAGTAACTGCCTCAGGAAGGTTCTTTTCTTTAAAATGATTTATACAACTAAAATAATAGCACTCTCCATACTTGGTTTTGTCCCAATACCCGGGTACCAGCTTTTCAACGAACATACTATTATATAAGGGCAAAAACCTGATGGAAACAAAAACAAACAGGCAAAATGCTCCTATTATGTAAAGTATCCAACGGATTATTTTCATGCGGTCCATTTTTTCTTACTGTATTTAAGCATTTGAAACTGAAAGTATAGAAAGCAACAACTATGGGGAAATAGAACAGAAAACTGAGTAAACTAAATAGTATTAATTAATAGATGTTATATACAGTTTACCTTGGTTTCTTTTTGTTGAGTAATTTTAAAACTCTGTAAGATAATGGATTAAAAAGCAAGAAAGCTTTGATATATTCAGAAATTGTAAATTTCCTAATTAAGTGACTCTGATGCCATTTGATGCATTCATGGTCTTGCAGAATAAATCTTTTAATCAGGAAATAAGCATATTTGTATCTGAGTTTTATATACTCCTCTTTAATGTCGGGATGAATGTTCTGGTATTTGAACAATCTGAACTCCCTTCCGTTCAGAAATGTATCGAAAACATTGCAAGTTAAGCTTGTATCTGCCTCTGGATGCAAACGGGTATAACTTAATACCTTAAAAACAAAACAAAGATCAGAGACACTCATCATGTCAAAAGCGAGCTGCGTATCGCAATGCAGATTGGCCGGATCAAAGATCTGCGGGAATTCAGGCAGTTTCTTTAAAGCAGACAGTCTAAATAATAACGTTGTAATGGATCCTGTAAGGTCAATTTCCTGTTTCAAATGTCTGATCAGCATTTTGGAGCCATCATAAAACTGACCATCGTAAAAATCAAGTCCATCACAATTAACTATTTTTCCATCAATCCTGTATGAAGAACATATGCCAGCAGATGGATGTTTTTCCATTATGCTTACCATTTCTTCAAGACAGTTCGGATAAATCCAATCGTCAGCCTGAACCATTTTAAAGTATACTGCGTTTTCAGGAACATATTGTACAGTTCTGTTCCAATTATTCACAATGGGGAAAAAGTCAGTATGGTTATGTAAAATTACCCTTGAATCTGATTTTGTATATTCCTGTACAATTTCTGCAGTCCTGTCTTTGCTTACATTGTTTATGACATGGCATTCCCAGTTGCTATATGTTTGATTTATTATACTGTCTATCGCTTCTCCGATGAACTTCTCACCATTATATACAGGTATTACAATACATACCAAGGGCCCTTTATTTTTCATTTTTATCTCTTCTATTGTATTGATATTTTTGTTATATACTTGAGATCTTTTGAGGTTATTTTCAGCAAGTACAACCCAGCAGGTAGATGGTGAACATCTAAGGTTTTTTCAGTGATATGTTGGCATTTCTGATTCACATATTTTTTTCCGTAAAAGTCTAGCAATTGTAGTTCATAATCACCTGGCTCCTTAAATTCAATTTGCAGCTTATCATTTGTTGGATTAGGGTATATGCCCATAATATTTTCTTCAATATCGTTGTATCCAACTAAGGGATTCACTGTAATGTCTATTGTTGCTGAAGCGCTGTTTTCTGTTCCGTCATTAACAGCTATTGAAACATGGAGAATACCACTAAAACCATTAACAGGTATAACCTGATGGCCGGAAACAGAATAATTTGTTCCATTATTGATAATCAGGGTATAATCAGCAGGCCAGCTATTATCAGGATCTGTAACCGTGACATGATTCAGAGATAATGATATAGGAGTTTGGAAAGCAGTTGACAAGCCGCTTGTGACACTTGAAATAACAGGTTTATCGTTAATCGCTGTGTAAGATAATGAGAATGATTTGGAAGCAGACAAATAAACGTTTCCCTGCCCACCATCGGTAGCTTTAAATGTTAATGTTTCTGTTTGAGAGATCTCTATGTTTTTTGGGGCAATAGTGGCAATACCATCCTGGAAAGTAACATTGAAATATTGCGGTGTTCCTATAGTCGACCATGAAATTTCATTGTCCGGATCCTGAGGATCAAAAACGTAAGTATTTAAATCGATGGATATGCTGCTCTGCATTTCATTAAATGATTGGTCGGGAAGGGCTTTAAGGGACGGTGCTTTAATATTATAGTTTTCCATAACTGAAAACCACTTATTAGCCATCTTTATATAACCACTTGGCGCAGGATGCCATGTATCTAGCATATCACCTCCATTAGCAACCAGCTTATAATTCAAACCAGCATCTGTTTCCATATTAACCAGTACAATTTTGTCAGTGGGCCGGCTTTCATACAAATCAATCAACAACGAATTGTAATAACTGGTAACAGTATGTT
>CAYVBH010000345.1:0-4161 GCA_964449015.1 uncultured Bacteroidales bacterium | reverse complement strand
AAGAACTGGTTAAATTTGCCTTTTTACTAACCTAAATTTAGCATCGTGAAAAAGACTCTTGTATTACTGGCTTTATTGAATGTTTCAGTAGTTTTTGCCCAATCCAACCTTCGTTTAGGTGTCAATATCGATCCCATGGCCTCATGGCTGACGCCCAAATCAGATGGAATAGAAAAAGACGGAGCACGACCCGGAATAGGTGGAGGTCTGGTCGTTGAGTATTATTTTCACCAAAATTACGGACTTATAACAGGTTTTATGCTGACTACCCAGGGCGGTAACGTGCTGTACAATGATTCTATTTCTGTTTCCAGTGGAAAAAGCACTTCAGTGATGGTTGGCAAAGGTGAATCAGTTGCCTTCAATTTGAGTTATATGACCATTCCCGTATCACTGAAGCTAAAAACCAATGAAATGGGCTATTTTACATATTATGCCCAATTGGGTATGAATCAGTTGATTAACATCGGATCAAAGGGCACTTCCACTGATAAGGAGCTGAACAAGGACAATGTAGCCAAGGAAATCAACACATTCAACATGAGTTATTTTTTTGGCGGTGGGGTGGAATATAATATCGGCGGACAGACCTCCATTTTTGCCGGGATTTTTTATAACAATGGTTTTGTGGATGTACTTTCCAACAATGACCACAAGGCGGTTTTAAATTATCTGACCTTTAGGGTAGGCGTATTGTTCTGAAAAATTTCCTATGAGAATTGCCATAGCCCAGCTCAATTTTACCATTGGCGCATTTGAAGAAAATGTTGAAAAGATCATCAGGGCAATCCGAAGGGCACGCCAGGAAAAAGTTGCCCTGGTAGTCTTTTCGGAACTTTCAGTTTGCGGTTATCCGCCGCACGATCTCCTGGAGTCAAGGGATTTTATCCATAAATGTGAAGAATCCATCGAAATTATTGCATCTGAATGTCATGGCCTGGCAGTAATTGTCGGAGGTCCCTCGGTTAACCCGAATCCAAAAGGTAAAAACCTTTACAACTCTGCTTTCTTCATGTATAACGGGGCTGTGCAGCAGGTTATTCACAAAACCCTGCTTCCCACCTATGATATTTTTGATGAATACAGGTATTTTGAGCAGAATACTTCTTTTGAACTTGTCAGCTATAAAGGTTTTAATATTGCCATTACCATTTGTGAGGACCTGTGGTTTAAGCAACCTGTATTAACCGGGTATGGCAGGAACAGGCTTTATTCGGTATGTCCGATGGATGAAATTTCACGATTGTGTCCCGACTTCGTAGTAAATATAGCTGCATCACCCTATTCACACCTTCAGGGTGAAATTAAAGCTGAAATTCTCACCGATAATGCATCGCGATACAAGATCCCCATTTACTATGCCAATCAGGTTGGGGCCCAGACCGATCTTATTTTCGACGGGGGATCCATGGTAGTTAATCCATCCGGGATTGTTAGCCAGATGAAGCTGTTCGAGGAAGATTTTGTTGTTTATGATACGGATGACATTCTTATTGCACCTGCTTCTTCCTCGCTGATTCCATCGCACGACGATATCTCACAGATTCATAATGCCCTCATCCTAGGTATCCGGGATTATTTTGCCAAAACAGGATTGAAATCTGCAATTCTGGGTCTTTCAGGGGGTATTGATTCTGCCGTTACACTCGTTTTGGCTGTCAGGGCGCTGGGGGCAACAAATCTCAGAGTCCTTTTGATGCCATCGCAGTACTCTTCGACCCATTCGGTTACTGATGCCATAACACTTGCCAACAACCTGGGCGTACGTTATGATACTGTTGATATCCGGAATATTTTTGATGAATACAGCCGGTCGCTTGAGGGTTTGTTTAAAGGGTATCCGGCTGGCGTGGCTGAGGAGAACATTCAGGCCAGGGTAAGGGGAAACCTGCTGATGGCCGTATCCAACAAATTCGGCAACATGTTGCTGAACACCTCAAACAAAAGCGAAAGTGCTGTGGGTTATGGAACTCTTTATGGAGACATGAGCGGCGGTCTGTCGGTACTGGGTGATATTTACAAGACCGATGTTTACCGGCTTGCCCGGTTTATAAACCGGGAGCAGGAGATCATACCGGAGAACAGTATTACCAAACCACCTTCGGCTGAATTGCGGCCCGGCCAGCAGGATTCAGATTCGCTTCCTGAATATGATCTGCTCGACAAGATTCTTTTCAATTATATTGAGATGAAAAAGTCGGAAGAGGAAATTATCGGGGAAGGATTTCCTGCAGAGATGGTCAGGAAAACGCTACGGATGGTAAACAATAACGAGTTTAAGAGATATCAGAGTCCGCCGGTATTGAGAATATCCACTAAGGCGTTTGGCCCGGGCAGGAAGATGCCGCTGGTAGCAAAATATTAGCTTGCTTTGATCAGCAGCTGATTGTTGTCAAATTTTACCAGGTTGTTGTCCATCATCCACTGCAACACCTCGATCAGTTTTTCGCGTTTCACAGGCACTTTTTCGACCAGGTTTTCCAGCGAAATGGGTTCAAGCGCTATAACATTGAGCAAATCGTCACGAATAATCCGGAATTCTTCCTGGTTGAGTCTGTTTTCACCTCTTTCACGGCATACATCGCACTCTCCACAAGGTGGTGAGTTCAATTCACCGAAATATTCAAGTATCACCTGACTCCGGCATTTGTCTTTTTTCCGGGCATAATCCAGCATGGCATTAGCGCGTTCCTCGTATCTTTCCCTGCGCGTCTGGTAGTTTTCCCGGGAAATGTAAAGCGATTTCTCATCGAGCCTTTCTTCAAAAAACACCACCATGGGAGTCCTCTTTTGGGGGAGGTAGTTAATAACATGCAGGGTCACCAGCTTGTTCAGGTATTGTCTTACCACCTCCTGTTCTACATTGGCCCGCTTTGCCAGCATGTTTTCATCGATGGTGGTATATTCGGTGAAAACGCCCGTATACGATCGCAGGAGCAGTTTGATGAAGGAATCAAAACGTGAATTCGACACCTGGAAGCGGTAGAGGTCATCACGGTCAAGTATAAACCTGATGCGGGAAGGATTATTAATTTCTTCTGTGAGTTCAATATACCCCTCAAGCTCAATAATTTTAAGTGCGCTAAAGGAGGTGAATACGGAGAGCCGGTAAGAGCGGGCGAAGTCATTTATGTCAAAATCGTAAGGCATACCTTTTCCACTTCCAACAGGGATTTGCAGGTAATTGCACAGTGCCGAGTAGGTATTTTTGATTGTGGTGATATCGGGAAAATTAACCTGGATGCGTTGGTTAACTGCAGTAACGTCAGAAGCTGACGACAACAGGATCGCGAATGACTTGTTACCGTCTCTTCCGGCACGGCCTGCCTCCTGGAAGTATGCCTCAGGTGAATCAGGCATATCGAGGTGAATTACAAAGCGCACATCGGGTTTGTCGATGCCCATGCCAAAAGCGTTGGTGGCAACGATGATCCTGGTTTTTCCGATAGTCCAGTTACGCTGCACCTCGTTTCTTTGGGTATGTTCCAATCCCGCATTGTAATACGCGGCCGAAATGCCTTCCTGTTGAAGGAAACGTGAGATGTCGATACTTTTCCGGCGACTTCTGACGTAGATGATGCCACTGCCCCTGAGTTTTTTAACCATATCCACCACGTCGCGGTCCTTGTTCTCGGAGTATTTCACTGCATAAATCAGGTTTTCACGGAGGAAACTTGTTTTTAAGAGGTTTTTTGTGCGAAACTGCAATTTTTGCTGTATGTCATCAATAACGCGGTGGGTTGCAGTCGCGGTGAGTGCGAGCAGAGGCACCTGGGGATGAAACTGCCGAAGCTCTGCAATTCTCAAATAAGAAGGTCTGAAATCATAACCCCATTGTGAAATGCAGTGTGCCTCATCCACAGTGATCAGGTTCACCTGCATTTCCTGGAAGCGGATACGGAAAAGTTCAGTAACCAGCCTTTCCGGCGATACATACAGAAATTTATAGCCTCCATACAGGCAGTTATTCAATGCTACGTCAATTTCCTCGCGGGTACAACCTGAATGCACTGCCACGGCTTTGATTTCGAGTTTTTTCAGATTCTCTACCTGGTCTTTCATCAGGGAGATAAGCGGTGTGATGACCAGGCAAATACCGGGCATGGCCATAGCCGGAACCTGGAAGGTGAGTGATTTGCCTCCGCCGGTGGGCATCAGGCC
>CAYVBH010000344.1:0-4252 GCA_964449015.1 uncultured Bacteroidales bacterium | reverse complement strand
AGATTGCCGACCAGGAACAATTGCTTAAAGTTGGCGGCATCTCCCCTGCCCTGTTCGAGCAAACAAAACAGGAGCTGGTGCTGGCTGAAAAAGATCTGAAAACAACACAGGAAAAGAACGCCATACGGCTGAAACAACTTGATACCGATGAACAGGGTCTGCTGCTCCAGATAGATATGCGCCAAAAGGAGCTGGAGTCCAAATACAAGCTGCTCGATCAGTTCAACATAAAAGCACCGTCAAATGGCATTGTGCTGAATATTAACGGTAATGAAGGAGAAAAGATAGAAAAAGACAAGCTCCTGGTGAGGATGTCAGATCTGTCCACATTCAAAATTAAATGCGCTGTAGAAAACAAGTATGAAGACCACCTGAAAACCGGAGGGCTGGTTTATGCAGTAGTTGACCATGCCCGGCTCAGGGGCAGGATCGGAAGCGTTTCCCCGGTGATCACCGATAAAAAAATCAATTTCGATGTTTTCCTGGAATACAGCCACTTTAACAAGTTGAATCCAAACCTGGAAGTTGATGTAATGGTGGTAACCAGTCAGAAAGACAGCGTACTGAGAATTGAAAGAGGACCGGCTTTCGGTAAGGGCAGTCAGCAAGAAATGTACTTGGTTAAAGAAGATAAGGCCGTCAGGATTCGTGTCACCATGGGGATAACCGGTACCGATTATGTGGAAATAGTATCCGGACTGAATCCGGGCGACCGGGTGATCACGTCAGATGTTTCCGCTTTCCATCGCAGAAAAGAATTGACTTTTGAGGAACTGTAAAGTAGATCGCAACATGAGAAGCACTATCGTATTCCTCATACTGGCCGTATTGAGCAGTCAACAAATGCTGGGCGGACCAAAGGATTCTATAAAAACAACCCTGAGCCTGAGAAACGTGGTTGATTTGGCTATCAACCAGTCGGCATCGGTAAAATATGCCCAGAACACCAATGTGAATTATTACTGGAGGTGGAAAAACTTCAAAACCAGTTTCAGGCCGGTACTGACATTGAACGGAAACCTGCCCGAATACATCCATTCTCCCAGTGCCGTTACCCAGCCCGATGGCAGTATTGAGTTCTACTTTCAATCACAAATGAATGCGAATGCGCAGATTTCGCTGAATCAATCTATCCCGCAAACCGGAACCTATATATGGGCCGGAACAGATCTCTATCGCAACCAGGATTTCATTAAAAACGATGTGAAATTTTCAGGTACGCCTTACGAGATTGGCATCTACCAACCCATATTTGCTTATAATTACATGAAATGGCAGCGAAAGACAGAACCCCTGGTGTATGAAGAGGCTCAGAAGCAATTCAACCAGAGCATTGAAGAGATTGCTCTTGAGGCCACCAGAAGGTTTTTCAAATACCTGAGCATACAAACCAATTACAACCTGGCAGCCAGTAACCTCAAAAACAGCGAGGATAACCTGCGCATCGCCGATATCAAGAAAAAACTGGGCAAGATATCCGAGAATGATTATGCCCGTATCCAGCTGTCGGTGCTGAATGCACAAAAAGCGCTCAACAAGTCGACCATGGATTTGAACAATGCCGACTTCGAACTGAAGTCGTATATCGACCTTGATCAAAACCAAAACATTGAACTTGAGATTCCGCTCAACATGCTGCTGTTTGTTATTAACCCCGATAAAGCTCTGTCTGAAGCCCTGGCCAACAGAAAGGAAACGCCTTTGTTCCAGCGTCGCCTCATTGAAGCCAACAGCCAGCTGGTAAAAGCAAAACGAAGCAATGGCTTAAGCGCTACGCTAACAGGCAGTATTGGGGTGTCGAACACTGCCTATGATTATATGGGTATTTATGAAGACCCTGAAACGGGAAGATCGATGAAACTTTCCATGAGCATACCCATACTCGACTGGGGCCGTTCTTCATCGGCAGTGAAACTGGCCGAATCGCAACGTGAGCTGGTAGTTTATGATGTGGAAAAGGACAAATCAGATTTTGAAAGAGGCGTAATCGTGCAGGTTGAGCAGTTCAGTCTGCTGAAAGACCAGCTGAATACAGCACGTGAAGCCGATAAAGTGGCTGAAAACGGTTACCTGATTGCCCTGAAAAAATTCCAGAGCGGTGAGATCAGCATAACCGATCTGAACATTTCACTTTCGGAGCGTGAAAGTGCCAAGCGCGATTACATTTATTCCATTCAGAACTATTGGGAATCATTCTATAAACTCAGAATTCTCACCCTCTTTGATTTTGAACTGAACCAGAAGATCTTGTATGAAAATCCCATGCTCGACGGGAAATAAAAAATATGGATAATAAAACAATATACCAGGTAGATGCTTTTACCGATGAGCCTTTTAAAGGCAACCCGGCGGGCGTAATGATCCTCAGTTACCCGGCAACGGCCGAATGGATGCAACAGGTTGCATCGGAAATGAATTTATCTGAAACTGCATTTGTTACCCCACAGGGCACAGGATTCGGAATTCGCTATTTTACCCCTGCCAGGGAAGTTCCGCTATGCGGACATGCAACGCTGGCAAGCTCACACATCATCTATGAGCTTGGATTGAAGCAACCTGATGAAACCCTTGCCATTAAAGCGGCAGGTGCAAACCTGACCGTGAAAAAAGAAGACGAACTGATTGTCATGAACTTTCCTGTTTATCGGTTTCAAAAGATTGAAATTCACAAGGAATTCAGGCATACCATCGGATTTGAACCGGTTGAAATGTACGCCAGTAGTTATGACTGGATTATAGCCGTTGCGGCGAGTGAAGATGAAATACTGCATGCAGAACCCGAATTTGAATTGATGAAAAAGAACGGGTTGGGAGAATTGATGATCACTGCGAAATGCGATTCAGATCAAGCCGATTTTGTTGTCAGGTGCTTTGCACCAAATTCCGGAATCAACGAAGATCCTGTAACAGGTTCGGCACACTGTGCGCTTACCCCATTATGGGCTGAAAAATTGGGCAAAACAGAAATGGACTCCCTGCAATTATCAAAGAGAACCGGCCGGCTGAAAGTCAGATTAATCAATGACCGGGTTGAAATCAAGGGAAAAGCACTAACTATTTTTGAAGCCAGAATGAAGATCTGAACGTTGTTATCATTCACTTACAGGTTCTCCAAAACAGTTACGGCAAATTCAGATAAAGAAGGATCTCTTGCACCCATCAACAGGATAACGTCCCCATGTTGAGCCATTTCCTTAAATACCGCCGGCAGGTTCGTTCGGTCACCAACCAATAAAGCCTTTTTATTACGCCGGAGAACTTCGGTAATCACCACCTCCGAACCGATGTCTTTATCTACGGTTCCACCTGCATAATACACATCCGACATGATGAAGCAGTCTGCTTCCCTGAGGACTTCCGACACGCTGATTGCAAGTTCCTGGTGCATAAACCTGAGTGGGCCGAATCCATGGGGTTGAAACCAGGCTATTACCCGCTTACCGATCTGCTGGCATGCCCTGATGGCTGCAGCTACTTCAGCCGGATTGTGAGCAAAGTCATCGATCACATATACCCCGTTTTTTTTACCCACCAATTGCATTCTCCTGTATATTCCCGAATAGCTTTCCAAAGCTTTTGCCGAATTTTCAATGCTGATGCCTGCAGCACCCGATACAGCAGTTGCCGCAAGAGCATTTTCCATATTGAACTTTCCGATAATCGGAATTCTAAAGGGTACCTTATTTATGGTAAAGAGAATCTGAAAACCGTCCTGTGAGAAGTCTTTCCCCACATAACCTGCACCCTGAACGGTACCAAAATCAACGGCCACATCTTGTGACAGTGTTTTTACCAGATCATGGTCGTGATTTACGATAAACCGGCCATGGGTATGTTCCCTGAATACAGAAAACAACTGCATGAGTTCACCGGTTTCCTTATGATCCCTGTCGACATTCAGCACCACGCTGATCTCGGGGAAGTAATTCACGATAGATCCATCTGACTCATCAGCCTCAATCACCAGCCAATCGCTTTTACCCACCCAGGTGTTTCCGGGAAGTCCTTCCTGCTGCAAAGAAGTCAAACCGGCACCTGTAATTAACGACGGGGAATGCCCGTTCTCCTGTAAGATTTGAAAAATCATGGCCGTAGTGGTGGATTTCCCTGATGTACCACCTACAGCAATGGTTCTTCTACTCGAAGACAGGGCAGCCAGTAATTCCGATCGCTTCATTACCGGGATACCCATTTCTGCAGCTTTCCGGTATTCCACATTACTTTCCTCAATGGCCGTTGAAACAATTACAAC
>CAYVBH010000343.1:0-4274 GCA_964449015.1 uncultured Bacteroidales bacterium | reverse complement strand
CGCTTATTAATGTTCCCAAATGGTATAGTGAGGGACTGGTGGCATACCTTTCAAAGCAATGGGACATTGAAACGGAAAACATGGTTAAGGACGGTATCGTGAATGGCAGGTATGAAAAGTTCAACAGGCTTACCGGTGACGACGCGGTTTATGCTGGTCACTCATTCTGGAAATATATCGCAGATACATACGGAGAAACGGTAATTCCAAATATCATTTACCTCACCAGCATCAGTAAGTCGATTAAATCGGGATTCTTAAATGTGCTGGGACTTAATCTGAAAGACCTCACTTACGAATGGACGGGTTATTACCTGAATTTTTTTGCTGACGATGAAAGTGCTCAGAAAACCCCTGATTCAGGCAAGGTGCTGAAAAAGACCAGGAAAGGAGTTCGATATGAGCATATTAAAATCAGTCCTACAGGCAATTACATTACCTATGTAACTAATGATATGGGGCTTTACAGGATTTGGTTACTGGATGTAAAAACCGGTAAGAAAAAGAAAATCATCAGGCGGGAACACAGGCTGGAACAGATAATCGATTACAGTTACCCGGTTATAGCCTGGCATCCCTCGGCAAGATATGTGGCTTTTATTACCGAAGAAAAGGGTGGATTAAAGCTCTACTATTACAATATTACTGATAAAAAACTTACCGTCAGAAATTTCCTCTACTTTGATAAAGTAACCAGCTTTTCTTTTTCGCAAGAGGGTTCAAAATTAGTTTTCTCCGGTACCCGGCTGGGGAAAACGGATATTTATGTGCATGACATTGCATCTGCAACAAACTTGCAGGTTACCAATGATATTGCTGATGATTTGGATCCCAGGTTCATTGATGGGGACCGGAAAATTATATTCAGTTCTAACCGTTTGTCTGACACGCTTTTGGCGGCCGTTGGCACTCAGGAGAGAGCTGTTACCAATGATCTTTTTATTTACGATTATAAGAACCGTTCAGACGTGCTGATGCGGTTGAACGACAACAGCAGCAACAACAATTCATATCCTGAAGAAATTGGGGAGAACAGGTTTATTCAACTGAGTGACGACCTGGGCACTGTAAACAGGTATATTTCAAAATTTGATAGTACAGTCAGCTTCATTGACACCACCATTCATTACCGCTATTTTGCTGAAACCGCACCTTTGACGCAGTTTTCCAGAAACATTCAGGAGCAGGATTATCAGAAATCTCCGGGATTGGTTGCGGATATATTTTTCAACGAGGGCAGATACAATATTTACGTGAATCCGCTTGATGAACTGAATGTGATTACTGAAAAAACAGAAGCGACACCCTCACAAAAGGTACGCCGGAAGAATTGGGCAGCACGTGACAGTATCCGCAGCATAAAGCAGGAAATCATTCCTATTACCCGGGTTGCTGACAATATGGTCATTTCCGGGTTCGATACCATTGCGCTTGAGGCAAATGCGATTGATGTGAATAATTATGTTTTTGAAATTGAGAAGCTCAATTCATACAACAAGCAGCTTGAGAAAAACCAACTCAAACTCACAGCAGACACCTCAGAAGATGCCAAACCCAAGATCCGCTTATATCAGCCAGTTTTCTATCAGAACAATATGGTGGCGCAGATTGATTTCAACTTTCTCAATGCATCTTACCAGGCGTTCACCGGCGGGGCGTTTTACTTTAATCCCGGTTTCAACGTATTGCTAAAAATAGGAGCCAATGACCTTTTTGAAGATCTTAAAATTACAGGGGGGGTGCGGTTGTCTCCCGATTTTGATGCCAATGAATACCTGTTAAGCGTTGAAAGTCTTAAGAAAAGGGTCGATAAAATGTTTGTTTTTCACAGGCAGGCATTTAAAAATGAAGGTTATTATGAAGGTGTCCCTTTTGTTATCAAAACCCATTCACACATCTTTTCTGCCATCCTCCGCTACCCCATGAATCAAGTGAAGTCTTTATCAGCAACAGCTTCTTATCGCAATGACCGTACAGTTTTCCTCTCAAGCAATAACTATTTTAATCCTGGGTTGAACTTTCTGAATTGGGAAAATATTTACAGGAACTGGTTGGGCTTAAAACTAGAGTATGTTTTTGACAATACCCGGTCATTGGGAATAAACCTGTATTCAGGTACCCGGTATAAGCTTTTTGCCGAGGTTCAGGAGCAGGTTGACAAAGGACTGAGTGAACTGGTAGTCTTTGGTGCAGATTTCAGGAATTACACAAGGTTACACCGAACGTTGATCTGGGCCAATCGCTTTGCCTGGAGCTCATCGCAAGGGTCAAGCAAGATCATTTATTATTTGGGAGGAGTTGACAACTGGATCAATTTCGGGCAACGGCCACCTTATTTTACGCCTTTTTCTGAGATTCCCATTGATGAAACACAGAATTACGCATTCCAAGCTGTTGGTACCAATATGCGCGGATTTTCGCAAAATATCCGGAACGGGAATAATTTTGCTGTTTTTAACAGCGAAATCCGGTTCCCTGTGTTCAAATACCTGGCAAATTACCCGTTGAGCAGGAGCTTTTTCGAGAATTTTCAACTCGTTGGATTCTTTGATGTGGGTTCAGCCTGGTCGGGGCCCACGCCCTGGTCGAGTCACAATGCCTATGACAGTGAAATCATCCAACAGGGACCTTATAAGATCATCGTGGATGCAAATCGCGATCCCATTGTTGCCGGATACGGATTTGGTATTCACACGCAGCTCCTGGGCTATTTTATGCGGTTCGACTGGGCCTGGGGAATAGAAAACAGGGAAATTGTTCCACAGGTTTTCTATTTTTCCATGAGCCTTGATTTTTAAATATATACCATCTGTAAGAATCCGGTAATTATAAACATGTCACTTAACGAAGTAATCGTACTGATCCTGATCGGCCTTTCGGCCGGAATAGTTTCCGGCTTGCTGGGTGTTGGCGGTGCCATTATTATAGTACCAGCGCTAATTTTCTTTGTGGGTTTAACACAGCATCAGGCACAGGGAACCAGTCTTACAATCCTGTTATTCCCGATAGGCTTTCTGGCATTCTGGAATTATTACAAACAGGGCTATGTTAATTTCAAAATTGCGGTGGTTGTAATGTTGGCTTTCTTTATCGGAGGATATTTCGGGTCGTTGCTGGCAGTGCGGGTTCCCGAAAGGGTTTTAAGAATTGCATTTGGAGTACTCATTATTGTTATGGGTTTGAGGATGATTATTAAGAAATAGTAAAATTGATCACTATGGACATTCGTCAGAAAATTCTGCAGCAGGCTACCGCCTATTTCGAAGATGTGGTCGGAATCAGGCGTCACATCCATCGCTTTCCTGAATTATCCTATGAAGAATTCAAAACATCGGCCTATATTCAGGAGCAGCTGAACTGTCTGGGAATTCCTTATAAAACGGGGTTTGTCAAGAACGGTGTAATAGGCATGATAGAGGGCAAAAACCCAAAGCAACGCATTATTGCCCTGCGGGCTGAGATGGATGCGCTGCCTATTGCAGAAAAGAATGAGATACCATTTAAGTCGGAGATTCCCGGCAAGATGCACGCCTGCGGTCACGATATGCATATGGCTGCCTTGCTGGGCGCAGCCCGGATTATTCATACCTACAGCGAGGAGTTTGAAGGATCTGTACTTCTGATTTTTCAACCGGCTGAAGAAAAGCTGCCGGGTGGTGCCAGCCTGCTGATCAGTGAGGGAGCTTTTGCTGATGGTAAACCTGATCTGATCATTGGACAGCATGTATTGTCGGGACTCAAAACAGGCACAGTAGGATACCGGCCTGGCGTTTATATGGCATCTTCCGATGAAATATACATTACCGTAAAGGGCAAGGGCGGACACGGGGCCGTGCCCCACCAACTGGTTGACCCGGTGCTGATATCGGCACATATCATAGTGGCTCTTCAGCAGATTGTGAGCAGAAACGCCAATGCTGCTGTACCCAGCGTGCTCTCATTCGGTAAAGTGGATGCGCCGGGAATTACCAATGTAATTCCTTCAGAAGTAACTATTGAAGGGACATTCCGCACTATGAACGAGCCCTGGAGAAAGGAAGCGCATGAAAAAATAACCAAGATGGCCAGCCTTATTGCCGAGGGAATGGGCGGAAGCTGTGATGTAACCATAAAACATGGGTATCCTGTTCTTGAGAATCACGCAAGGTACACTGAAAAGGCCATCCGGCTTTCAAGAGAATTGTTTGGAGCCGAGCATGTGATGGAAATGGATCTGAGGATGACCTCTGATGATTTTGCCTATTACTCCCAATACTGTCCGTCGATTTTTTACC
>CAYVBH010000342.1:0-4280 GCA_964449015.1 uncultured Bacteroidales bacterium | reverse complement strand
TTGAACCTGTAACGCCGGGTCCGGAATAAGTTCCTCCTGCAGGTGAGGCCTGAGAAAGCGAAATGGATGGTGAAGTATAACACATGGGCGCAACAGGCACAAATGTTATTACTGGTAATGGGTTTACCGTTATTGTGTATGAAGAGGTTGGTCCTGTGCATCCGTTTGCAGAGGGTGTGACAACAATTGTTGCAACGACGGGAACTGTGCTTGTATTTGTGGCGGTAAATGAAGGAACATCACCAACACCGCTTGCAGCAAGGCCTATAACAGATCCCGAATTTGTCCATGAATAAGTTGTACCGGTAATATTGCTTGTAAATGTGGAACCCGGGGTAAGAGTGCCTGTACATACACTTGTATTGGAAGGCACCGTAACGGTTGGAGTGGGGTTTACGGTAATGGTATATGTCGAAGGTGTGCCTGTGCAGTTGTTGGCAGAAGGTGTCACGGTTATGGTTGCTGAAATGGGTGCCGAAGTAGTATTGGTTGCAGTGAATGCAGCAATATTTCCCGAACCGCTTGCGGCAAGCCCTATAGATGTGTTAGAGTTTGTCCAGGAATAGGTAGCGCCTGAGGTAGGGCTTGTAAATGATGTCCCTGGCAAAACCGCTGTGTTACATACGGTTATATTAGCCGGGACTGTCACGGTCGGGGTTGGGTTTACAGTTACGGAATAATTAGAAGTTGGGCCGGTGCAGGCATTCGCTGTTGGTGTAATTGTAACCGTTGCTGTAGTCGGTGATGAAGATGAATTTGTGGCGGTAAACGAAGGCGGGTTCCCTGATCCACTGGATCCCAAGCCTATTGATGCATTACTGTTTGTCCAGGTAAAACTGGTGCCGGTCACAGGGCTTGATAAGGTTGTTGCTGGGGCAGCTGCTCCATTACAATAAACCTGGTTTGGGACAGTAGTAACCGTGGGTGTCGGGTTTACCATTATCATATATGTCGAGGTGGGCCCAACACAATTGATAGCTGTAGGAGTGATAGTAATTGTTGCAGTTATTGGCGATGTGGTGGTGTTAATAGCAGTAAAAGATGGAGGATTGCCAATACCGTTTGCCCCCAGCCCCACTGCAGTGTTGCTGTTAGTCCATGTAAAGCTGGTTCCCGATATAGGGCCGGATAATGATGTCAGAGGTGCAACAGCGCCATTACAATAAGTCTGGTCTGGCACTGAATTAACTGTAGGCATTGGATTTACATTGACGGTAACAGTATTTGAGCCGGTACAGCCGTTGGCAGTTGTTCCGTTTACAGTATAGATTGTCGTTACAGTAGGGCTCACACTTACAGAAGTGCCGCTGGGAGACCCCGGCATCCAGGAATAGGTAGCTGCACCGGTGCCTGTAAGCGTCGAACTAGCACCAAGGCAGATCGTGGAAGGAGAAGCGGTGGCAGAAACAGATGCATTTGTATTCACTGTCAATGTCACGGTGGCCGATCCAGTACATCCTGCAGTTGACGTTCCTGTTACGGTATATGTTGTGCTGGTTGAAGGTGCGACGGTTACAGATGTTCCTGCTAATGAACCGGGCATCCATGTATAAGTTGACGCTCCGCTGGCGGTCAGGGTTGATGATGATCCACTGCATACGGAAGCAGGCGAAGCTGATACCGTAATGGTGGCGTTTGAATTAACTGTCACAGTTACTGTGAAAGTAGCGCCAGTGCATGTTCCCACAGTAGGTGTAACAGTATATACCACATTTATCGAAGAATTCGTGGTATTTGACAAGGTGCCGCTGATAGTTGATGCGTTAGTACCTGCCGCCGTTCCGGTAATTCCGCTCACCGTTGGGGCGGACCACGTATAGGTCGTGCCCGTAGGTACTGTGCCGTCCACTCCGTCAACTGGAGTCACGGTAAAGGTTCCTCCGCTGCATATCGTTTGCGTTATATTATTTATCGCCGGCATCGGATATACATTCACTGTGGCACTTCCCGAAAAGGTGCCCTGACAGTGGGCGTCAGAAATACTGGTAACTGTGTATGTCCCCGAAACAGAAACATTGACAGTATAAGGTGATATTGTAATATTATTGACTGTCACTGGTGTAGTTCCGTTTGTATAGGTAATACTCCATGGGGATAATCCTGTAAAAGTAAATGTTATAGGTGCTGAAGTTGAACCTCCCGAACAAATTGATCCTCCTCCACTGACCGTCACTGTGGGAATCTCGTACACGACAACCTGATGCACTATGTTAGTCGTACATGGCACTGTACTTATAATTGTCAACGAGACATTATACGTTCCTGGGTTAACAAAAGTATGATTTGGGTTTTGCAGCGTACTGGTCCCTCCATCGCCAAAATTCCACGCCCAGCTAACAATGGTTCCATCTGTTGATGTGGACGAATCGTGAAAGCTTACCATGTTGCCCGCGCAATTGTTGGGATATGGTGTCCATCCGAATTCGGCCACATCTGCCTGGGGAATAATCGGTGTCATGTTGTCCATCATCAGGTACTGGCCATCGGTGCATGGTGGTTGTGTGCTTGAGATTAATAAAAGAACATGATTCCAATTCTGTGTTGGAGTAAAAGTAAGGGTATATGTCTGCCATGTTGAATTGCTGATCACAGGTGATGTCCAAAGTAATTCAGCCTGGTCACAGCCACTATTCACTCCGGACATCCCGCCCCAGAGTTGAAGCTGGGAGCAATAAGGAGGGACAATGATTCCGGTGGCAGGGTCTGCAGAAGCAGGAACTGCCAAATCTATTGTAAAATTGTAGGAGGTTCCGGCAACCATGGGCGAGCTCAATGTCTGTCCTGCTCCCTCCTGCCACCCAGTGCTTGGTTGGTAAACAAGACCAATATATGACGATCCATTGGAAGGTGGAAGGTTTTGTCCCCAAAATCCGGGTTGAGTGTCTGGTGTAACACCCGGCATGCAAATATCCCAACCTGGCGGAGTCACGTGTGCCTCGGGTGTACCTTCAAAAGAAGGGTTGTTTACCGTAAGAACGGTGCCAGTGCATTGACCATTAACCCAATAAGGTATGGTGAAAACCAGAAATAAAACAAAAATAAATTTTTTCATAAGCAATGAGCCCTAACGCATTAATGTTACCGTGGCATGAAGATCATATTCCAAACCATCATTACCACGGGCATAAATATTATAACAGTAAACTCCATTAGCCACCCAAGCTCCACCTTTTGTCCGTCCATCCCAGCCATGGCTGTTATCATTCCACTCGTAAATTTTCTTGCCCCAGCGGTTATAAATACTACATTCAAAAAAACAAATAAATCAATTAGCAACAAAAATAAATAATATTTTTATTAAAAAATAAATAATATTTTATAAAAATAGGAAAAAGAAAAATCGGCGGCAAAACCACTGCTATTAGCGGTCAATCACCTCATTTTCTTCCATTTTGTTGAGATAACTTTCTGTAATAATCAGCCTTATGAAAATTTCCGACATGGTGGAAATAACGCGCAAGGTTATTACAAAGTTTGGGATTGGCCGGTTGCTTTTCGATGGCTTTTTCCCACATGGCAATGGCGTTTACAGTGTCTTTATCCAACATATAATAATTACCGACATTAACATAAGGAACGTCTGATTTTCTGTCTGTTTCCATTATCATTCGATTCATTTCGAAGGCGAGGGACTTTTTCCCCTGCCTGTAATATAAATCGCCCAGATTGCTGTATGCAACAGTAAAGTTCCTTTTTATATGAATGGCCTTTTTATAGTAAAACTCAGCTGAGTCAGGCTTGTTCAGCTCTTCGTATGCCGATGCAATATTAACATAAGGTGTAGTAAAGGAAGAATCATACTCAATAGCCTTTTTCCAGCATTGCATACCTTTTTCATGCTGTTGCTCATAACGGAAATATATGATTCCCAAATTATTCCATGAGTTTGAATAGCACGGATAAATCTTCAGAGACTGGTCGTAGTATTTTTTTGCCTGGCCTGCAAGCGACATTTTCTTTTGCATATTTTTAGCCTCATTCAATTCGTCATAAAGCAATGAAGCATAAACGGAATTTGCCTTTGCAGATTTTTGCAAATGACGGATATCATGACTGTATAATGTTTTAAAATCCCTCCAATCCCTGTTGCGAACTATTGTCCGGATCGAATATGCAAGTAAGACAGAAAGAAATAGTAATAAGGGTAATTTTATTTCAGTATAGGTAAAAGCCGATTTTTTATGCAAATCTTTTTTGAAAATTAAAAATAACAATGCGCATATTGCAATAATAAACCCGAGAGAAGGTAGTAAAACAAACCGCTCAGCAACAATGCCGGG
>CAYVBH010000341.1:0-4281 GCA_964449015.1 uncultured Bacteroidales bacterium | reverse complement strand
GATATGGAAACCCGGATATTCAATGAACTGGAGGTATTTAATGAGGTCAGCTTCATTCGGATTCCTGAATTCTACAGGTATGTCAACGGGCACATAGATGTCACCCTATCTCATGACGCAAAAATAGCTGCCGAAAAACTTTGCAGCCTTTTCCCCGGTGAAACTGAAGGAATCAATACCTTTTTTGCCCATTTGCTGAAGCCCAGGAAGAAAGCCTCAGACAATGACCTTCCGGATATGAGCCTGGGTGCTTTTCTTGATTCGATAATACACAACAACGATTTGAAGCTCATATTACTGGGTAACCTAGGATATTACCACGATGACCCGTACTCCCTTTCACTGGCCTTTTATACTGGCGCCCAGGGTAGTTATTTTACCGGAGGTGCAAGCTTTATCAAAGGCGGGTCGCAACAATTATCGGATTATCTTACAAGCTATATCAGAAAACATGGCGGAGAGGTCCTCTTAAATTACATGGTGACCGGCATTATCATAGAAAACCAGAAAGCTGCTGGTGTGTTGTATAAAAGAAACAAGCCCGAAACGGATGTTTCAGAAGCCCGTGCCGATGAAATAATGGCCAATGCAGCCATACCCAATATTACAACGCTTTTGCCCGATGAATATGGTGCAGTATTGAAAAATGAATTGCAGTACCAGAAAACGGGTCCTTCTCTTTTGACGGTCTATTTAGGCTTCAGCAAGCCTTTGCGCGAACTGGGTTATCAAAGTTACTCGACCTTTATATACGACCCTGCCATGACCTCGCCCCACGACATCCTGAGCAATAACAAAGACGGCTATGAACGCCGGAACTTCACCTTTGTTGATTACAGCCAGGTTGAATCAGGACTTGCACCGGCAGGTAAAGGTGTCGGAGCGATCTGCTGCATTGACCGTCTGGATGACTGGGAAAATATTGAGGAGAAAAAATACATGGCCAGAAAGAAGCAGGTGGCTTCAACCTTGATTCAAAGGCTGGAGCAAGTATTTCCGGGAATCAGCGGCATCATTGAATACCAAGATGTAGCTACACCGGCTACGCTCAAACGATATACACTGAATCCCGGAGGGGCGGTATATGGTTTTGCACAGTTGCCATCGAGAAAAGCCATTGACACATCAAGGCTCCCCGATAACCTTCATTTTGCCTCGGCCTGGGGAAAAACCGGCGGAGGTTTCTCCGGAGTCATATACGGTGGTTACCTTTGCGCTCTAGGAATATTGAGGAAAAGGGCTGTGAAGTAGCACTGTTATGAATTATTTATGACTTTCAGTGAATTAATCTGCCTGAAGACGTTCTTTCTATTAAATTTATCTGAGATGGGTCCCCTGACAAGTAAATGTTTCCTTCTCCATAAATGCTGTAATCTAACTTGTCCTTTACAAACACTTTACAATCGCCTTTGGAATGATTTTCAACAAAAGCATAATCTGCAGTCAGATTGTTTGCATCTACCGACATTAATGCAAAATTCCAAATTATTAATTCCCTGGCATTACCCCTAAGCGTTAATAATCCGCCACATGGAGCCATGTTCCAGTAATAGAATTTATTGCAACTTAATTCAAGATCTGCTATATTAAGTTTGTCCATTAATATTATCTCGAATTTATCGGATATAATTGGATTTAAGGTTTCAATTAAACATGTGTTTTTTGCTGTAACTTTCCTGAGTTGATCCGAACTGATGTACAAGGTTATTTTATTATCCTTTGTATTTAGCCACATCATTCTTGTATCACTATTAATAGTTAAAGTAGTATCTGTTATATCACATTCCACTGCTTCAATAAATTCCCGATTGCCCACGATTTTAACTGAATATTCCGTGCTTTGTTCAAGATATACATGAAAGATACCTTTGAGCAGTATATCATTAAAAGATGGTAAATTATTTAAAAGAATTATTTCTTCTGAATCATCTTTACTACAACTCAATAATAAAGGAAAGAAGATTAGAAAAACGCAATACTTGAGTACCATTTTCATGACTTTAACTTTATAATACAAGACTAAATTTACCATTTATAACCCAATCCAAACTCGGGATAATCAAGAACAAAAAAATGGGTCTTCATTGCAATATCCAGGATAAAATGTTTGGCTATTGTATATCTTACGATACCCCTATTGTACATAATATTGTGATCTGCTTTGTCTTCTAAAAACAAATAAACTCCTTCCTGAATTATAATACTTACTCTATTGTATAAGAATTCCTGAGACAAATGAATACCTGATTGATAATCGTAATATTTTTTGTAATCCGGTGAATTCGCAGACAACATTTGAGATTCCGTAGCAGAATCGTAAAACAGGTCTGTTCCAATTCCCAAATGAATAGCACGACATGGCTTCCATTTAAATTCAAATGCAACTGATGAAGTAAAGTAAAATTTCGTTTGAAGTGCCCGTGTGTGCCTGCCACCTATGGAATATATAAACTCAAAATCATAACTTTTTTTATATTTTTCCGGTTCGCGAACCTGGTATTGGCTTCTTTCGCCCATGAGGTATCCAAGCCCAACATAGGAAGTAAGATAATTTAACCCCAGATTTGGCGATTTCATGTTGGCATTGGATAAGTGGTCAAATGAAATCCCTGTTTGAATCGCTACTTTCTTTGGCAATAAGTATTTAATGCCAAGCCTGAAATTGAAATGTATGTTCACATTTGAGCCGATAGCAACATTTTGATAATTAGTTTCAAAATCAAACTTGCGTGTTGCATAACCCAGTCCAATTCCAATTTGGTTATAAAGATTCAATCGATTTCCAGACAATATGTTCCAGCTGAAATATGGGTAAATGGAAAATTCCCGCCCATTTACCTCGTCGTTCCCCAATGTAGAGCAAAACAGAAAAACTCCATATTCAGGATAATTGTATAATTGCTGCCATTCATTTTTTCCAATTGTTTTTTTTGATATACTTAAACCTGCGGATTGAACATTATCATTTACAACATAAAGGAGGTGTTTGTACTCGGGTAAAATATACCCATAATGGTAATACGAATTGATTTGCAGGTCATTCATGAGTTTGTGCTGTGCTGTGAGTCCTGAAAATGAGGAACAACACGCCAGAAAAACAATCAATAACCTTTGATATTGATAATAATTGATAATGGCTTTACATGTTAGATTGTGATATGTCTTGTTCATTTTACCCGGCTAGCTTGAAGTTAAGGCATTGAGGTTTTAATGCTGTAAAGGATCCACAAAAAAGCTTTTATATCACAGATGCAAAAAAACGATCGAGTTGCAGTTCAAATGCAAAATTTTTTAAAGATTGTATTTTTTTTTGAAAAAGGAAGAATCGTCGGGCGGGATAATCCGGTTATCTTGCCAAAAAGAAATGTCCGGAAAGCAACCGCCCTGGCATGGCCAATAATTAGAGTGTGTCAGTTAAGTTAGATAAGTGTTCAAATGGTCATGTGTGAATAATGTAAACTTATTATGAAAAGTGTAACGTTTTATACAACTAATTGAACTACTTTTGCTAAAATTATTCAACCAAGGTATTGCAGCAAAAGCCATCCTGGTATTAAAAACCCGCTAATCATCAGTGCATCAACATAAGCCACATTGAGAGAGTGTGTTGGTTATTGTCATGATATATATAGTTTTAAGCAAATAAATAAAATTGAACATGAAAAGTGATTATGAATTTATGGTATGGAATGAGCTTACCGGCAAGCTGAAATCAAAATATCCTTCTTTAACAAAATCAGACCTGATGTGGCGACATAGTAATCAGGAAGACGTGCTGGAAATGATAGCCAATAAGCTGGGCATTTCCTATAACAACATGATGAAAGAAGTAAATGCGCTTTAACCTTCAATACAATCATTGTATCAAACTTGTTAATCAAAAAGGCATTGTTATGAATTACTACTAATTGATTATTCCAATTGTGATGCATATGCTGTATCAACAGGTTTACCTGTTTCAGCAATTTGGTAAAGATGAGCTGGTTCTGAGTCAGTTTTTTTCCTAAACTGATTGAGCAGGGATAAACAGCGAATTTCCATGGTTAAATTTCCGGTCGAGCAACAGATCAACCACCTGAACGCCGTTCATCATGGTACCATAAAGTCCGTGGGCAAATTTAGGCTGATAGAGATTTTTAACAGGAGTCTTCATGGGCAGGCGTTTTGGTCCGAACTGTGTTACCAGTGAAGCCATATCATATATGCTTCCCGATGGTGAGCCGGAATAACGGGCATAAGTTGCCGGTGTGGCAATATCTTTAACCACTATATGTTTTCTCA
>CAYVBH010000340.1:0-4313 GCA_964449015.1 uncultured Bacteroidales bacterium | reverse complement strand
GTATTTTTAAACCCGTATGCGGTAGGGTACCCGTGATTGAGCGAAACGGAGATTTCTATTCATGTGACCATTTTGTGAAGCCACAATACCGGTTGGGAAACATTCATGATACATCGTTGGAAATGATGCTGGAAAGCGATGCTCAAACAGCATTCGGAAGGGTAAAGTCTGTTACACTGCCTCAGTATTGCCGCAATTGTGAGGTGTTGGATATGTGCCACGGTGAATGTCCCAAAAACAGATTTATCATAGCACCCGACGGAGAACCCGGCTTGAATTACCTGTGCGCCGGGTACAAAATGTTCTTTAACCATTGCAGACCTTTTGTGGATGCGGTGGCGAGCATGCAGCCATTGGCCAACAGCTAACCTGCCTGCCGGCAGGCAGGTGGCTAAAAGCCATATGTTACTTCAGTTTTTCTTTAAAAAAGGCAATGGTTCGTTCCCAGGCCAGTTTGGCAGCCTCGGCATTGTAACGTTCGGGGTTGGAATCGTTGTTAAAGGCATGTTTGGCCCCTTCGTATATGAAAATCTGGTATTCTTTGCCGGCTTTCTTCAATGCTTCTTCAAAAGCTGGAATTCCTTCGTTAATCCGTGCATCATCTCCAGCATAATGAGCCAGAATGGGGGCCTTGATCTTTGGCACATCTTCTGATGCCGGTGTAGTACCATAATAGGGAACGGCAGCATCCAATTCAGGTTCATTCACGGCAACCTGGTTGGTCATGGCGCCACCCCAGCAAAAGCCGGTGCAGCCGACCTTACCAGCAGACAGTGGGTGTGTTTTCAGGTATTTAACAGCAGCCACATAGTTTTTTTTAGTTATTTCCCCATCCAATTCACGAATCATTGAAGCTGCCTTGCTGTTGTCATCGGGGGTGCCTCCCTGGGATGAAAGGGCATCCGGAGCAATCGTCAGAAAGCCTTCCTGGGCGAACCGCTGCACCACATCGCGAATGTGCTTGTTCAATCCGAAAATTTCGTGAACCACAATAACTGCAGGATACTTTTTCTTTTTTGCCGGCCTGGCCAGAAAAGCTTTCATTTCTCCTGAAGCGCCGGGGTAGGTAATGAACTCAGTTACCACGCCGCTTTTGTCTTTTTTTCCGTCTGTATCAGCACTTGAATTGGCTTCAGCCAAAGGAGCGTTGGCTTCATTGGCAAAAGAAAGCAGGGCAGTAGCTGCAGCCACACTGCCTGTATAAAGTGTCAGCTTTTTGAGAAAGTCGCGCCGGGTTACCTCTCTGCGTTTGTATCCGGCAAACAGATCATTGATTTTGTTATCCATAGTAAAATAGGTTTTATGTCAATGGTAAAATCAAGGCAAACTGGTATACTAAAATGTGCTGGCAATGGCTTTTACCGGATCAAGGCGTGCTGCCGTAACCGCAGGCATCAGTCCGGCAACAAGTCCCACCATCGAACTGAACAACAAACCAAAAATAATATTGCCTGAGCTCAGGAATATGTTGAAATCATTGGCCCGGGCAATAAAAGTGCCTATATAAATCATGATCAGACCGAGCATGCCGCCAATGATCGATAAAAGTACCGATTCATAGAGCACTTCAAGAATAATATAATAGTTTTTGGCTCCCAGGGCTTTTTGAATGCCGATGATGTTGGTTCTTTCCTTAACCGAAACAAACATGATGTTTGCAATGCCAAAAGCACCGACCAATACGGCAAAGATTCCGATAAACCATCCGGCCAGGTTAACCACTTTAAAAATCTGGTCAATCATGCCTCTCATCGTACTGGTTTCGTTGATGGCAAAGTTATCTTTTGATCTGGGACTCAGCCTTCGGATGGCCCGCATGGTCTGCCGGAGCTCGAGTTTGAATTCATCAGCTGAAAGCCCTTCAACAGGTTTTACCCATATCTGGGGTGAACTATTATCGCTTTTCAGATCGGTAGCCGTAGCCAGAAAATCAATAGGTACCACAACCACGTCATCTACGCTTCCGCCGCCAAACACTGACTTACCTTCTTTTTTGAACACCCCGATGATGTTGGCCTTTTTGTTTTTGAATTTGATAGAGCGCCCAAGGGGATTCATTCTGGGGAAGAGCTCTTCTGCAAGATTATAGCCGATGACGCAGTTGTTTTTTCCTGAATTGATATCGTAAGATGAAATGAACCTGCCGCTTTGAATATCAAAACTGCGAATGGTTTCAAATTCCTCAGACGATCCCCACACCATGATATTTTCAGCCTTGTTGTCGAGGTATTCGATATCGGTTTGCAGGATCGCGATGAAGCAGGCCGATTGCAAGTTTTCCATCCGGGTTTTCAGTTCATCATATTCGCGCAGGGTGGCTACCGGTCGGTTCATATACTCCCACCAGGCATATTCAGTGCCGCTTTCGGGGGCCCATGGGAATTTTTCTATTACCATCACGTCATTACCAAAAGAGGCCATAGATTCCCTCATGTTGGCTTCCATGGAATCAAGAACGGTAAACACCGATACGATCGAAAAAATTCCAATAGTAACACCGAGCAGCGATAGGAAAGTGCGCATTTTATTCAGCATTACTGTCCGGTAAGCCGATTGCAAACTTTCGCGTATGATAAAATAAAAGCGCATGTTTAGGAAAGGATTATCTCAAACAAAGATAAGAAAGACCTGTTAATTTCTTAAAAAATTAATATCTTGTAGCGCCTGTTGTGAGTTGTTGTTATGAGGCTCATTTGGGCATATTGCCTTAAAAAACCGCAAATTAAAGCACGTCCTGTATGAATAAAAAAATTAAAACCGCATTGATCTCGGTTTACTACAAAGATCATCTTGAGGAAATAGCCAGGAAACTGAATGAGCAGCAAGTTTCTATTATTTCCACGGGAGGCACAAAAGATTTCATTGAAAAACTTGGTATTCAGGTAACTGCTGTTGAGGAACTCACCACCTACCCTTCAATCCTGGGAGGCCGGGTTAAAACCCTGCATCCGAAGATTTTCGGGGGCATCCTGGCACGACTTGATAACAAACAGGATATCAAAGACATGGAGCAGTATGACATGCATTCCATCGACCTCGTGGTTGTGGATCTGTATCCTTTTGAAGAGACGGTTGCCAGTGGTGCCGATGACGCCAGCATTATTGAGAAAATTGATATAGGTGGCATTTCCCTGATTCGTGCTGCTGCAAAGAATTATCAGGATGTGGTGATCATTCCTTCAAAGCAACAGTATTCGGTTTTGCTGGATATTCTTAACAAACAGCAGGGAGAAACCACCTTGGAGCAACGCCGGAGTCTGGCCCTGGAGGCATTTGCAGTAACATCGCATTACGATTCGGCCATATTTGGTTATTTCAACAGGAATAAGGAGAAGATTGCCTTCAGGCAAAGCTTTGACCTGGCCAAACCTTTACGCTACGGAGAAAATCCGCACCAGAAGGGAACATATTATGGCAACTTTGAAGCGCTGTTTGAACAGGTGCAGGGGAAAGAGATATCTTACAACAACCTGCTCGATATTGAAGCAGCCGTTTACCTGATTGACGATTTTACAGAAACCACCTTTGCCATTCTCAAACACAACAATGCTTGCGGGTTAGCCTCACGACCGCAGCTCATCGATGCCTGGAAGGCAGCTTTGGCAGGAGATCCGGTTTCAGCTTATGGCGGTATTCTGATCACCAATGTACAGGTTGATGCAGCAACTGCAGAAGAAATCGACAAGTTGTTTTTTGAGGTCATCATCGCTCCGGCTTATGAACCGGGTGTATTGGATATACTGCAGAAAAAGAAGAACAGGATCATCCTCATCCGGAAGAATGTGGCATTGCCACGCGTTCAGTTCCGATCGATGCTCAATGGTGTGATTGAACAGGACCGCGATACACGGTATGAATCGCAGCAGGATATGAAACCGGCTACCAAAAGAATTCCTGTTGATAAAGAATACAATGACCTGGTTTTTGCCAACAAGGTGGTGAAGCACTCCAAATCAAACACCATTGTATTGGCCCGTGATGGTCAGCTGATAGCCAGCGGGGTAGGGCAGACCAGCCGGGTTGATGCATTGAAACAGGCTATTATCAAAGCCCGCAATTTCGGATTTGAAACTGCCGGTGCGGTGATGGCGTCCGACGCTTTTTTCCCGTTTGCCGATTGTGTTGAAATTGCCAACGAGGCAGGAATCAAGGTTGTGATTCAACCGGGCGGATCGGTACGCGATAAGGACTCAGTGGATTATTGTGATAAAAACGATATGGCAATGGTTTTCACCGGAATTCGTCATTTTAAACATTAAAATTCCGTAACCTGTTGAATTTTTATGCGTTTATATCATTACATTTTTTATCAA
>CAYVBH010000339.1:0-4323 GCA_964449015.1 uncultured Bacteroidales bacterium | reverse complement strand
ATGTCGCCATGCCCAATGAAGAGGACATTGTGATCAATTTGAAATATGGTTTGGATAAGGCCGATTTCAAATCGCTGCTTTCCCTGATACCTGCTATATACATGAAGGATTTCCAGGATGTGAAAGCATCAGGCAAATTAAAACTCGATGGCAGCGTTAACGGCACATACAACGAAAAGGTAATGCCTAATGTAGCATTGGCTTTACTTGTTGAAAAGGGGATGTTCAAGTATCCCGACTTGCCTAAATCTGCCGAGAATATTGGAATCGATGTCAACCTGTTCTTCGACGGTGTTCAGAATGACAATACCACAGTGGATATTAATAAATTCCATGTTGACTTGGGAGGCAATCCGGTTGACATGACCCTCAACATCAAGACGCCCATGAGTGATATGCACCTGAATGGCAATGTCAATATGAATCTAGATCTGGCAACCATTAATGATGTGGTTCCTCTTGATAGCACGGTACTGAAAGGCAAGATAGAAGCAGCACTCGATTTCATGGGATATATGTCCTATATTGAAAAGGAAGAATATGAGAAATTCAAAGCTGACGGAACACTTCAGATCAGAGACTTCACATACAGCAGTCCCGATCTACCCCAGGATCTCAGCATCCAGCAAACCGCTTTGGCATTTTCACCAAAATATGTCGAAGTGAAAAGCTTTGATGCCATTATGGGCAAAAGCGACTTCCATCTTTCGGGCCGCTTGGAGAATTTCATTCCTTACGTATTTAAAGATGAAACCATCCGGGGCAATTTCATTTTCACATCTGGTGTGCTTGACCTGAATGAATTTATGTCAGAAAGCACAGAAACAACAACAGAAGAAACCGATACCATTCCGCTGTCGGTAGTTGAGGTACCGGGAAACATCGACTTCAAACTTGTTTCAAGGATTAACAAACTTTATTACGATAAGCTGGCCATTGAAAACACTATTGGGACAATCCTGGTGAAAGAAAGCAGGGTGATCCTGGATGGTGTGAGCATGAATCTTCTTGAGGGGTCTATGAAGTTATCTGGTGAATACAATACTAAGGATATCAGGAATCCAATGATCGATCTGGATTTTAATGCTACATCGATCGACATTCCGGCAGCAGTGGCCGCGTTTAGCACACTGGAGAAGTTTGCTCCCATTGCTTCCAAGGCAATCGGAAAAGTTTCACTGGGTATGAAATACACCAGTCTGCTGGATCAAAATATGATGCCCCTGCTGAACTCAATTGTTGGAAAAGGTAACCTGGCTTCCGATTTGATCGGTCTTAAAAGCTCATCCACCTTTAACAAAATTGGTAATGCTCTGAACACAAAAGCATTTGACAATATGACCCTCAAAAAGCTGGGATTAGGTTTTGACATTCGTGATGGCAAGCTCATCGTGAATCCTTTCGAAACGAAGATGGGAAATGCGAGCCTGCTGATCGGAGGTGACCAGGGATTAGACCAGAACATGAATTATACAATTGGAATCAACATACCACGCACTGAATTAGGCGCTGCAGCAAATGGCCCTATTGACAACCTGATGAGTAAAGCAAGCGGAGCCGGTTTAAAAATAGATCCACTGGAAAACCTGAATATCAAGGTGAAGGTTGGTGGCACCTTTAAAGATCCAAAAATCGGTCTCGACCTGAAAGAAAACAGTGCCAATGCCAAAGAAGCCATTAAAGAAGAAGTCAAGCAGGCAGTACAGGAACAAATAGATCTGAAAAAAGAAGAAGCACGGGCAGCAGCCCAGGCTGAGGTGGATAAAATAATGGCAGAAGCACAGAAAGAAGCTGACCTGGTAAAGCAAAAAGCAGCCGATGCAGCCGATGTGGTGAGAAAAGAAGCCAATGCCAATGCCGACAAGCTGGTTGCCAAGGCTAAAGATCCTATTTCGAAAAGACTGGCAGAAGAGGCTGCAAAAAAGGTACGGCAGGAGGGTGAAGCTTCAGCGCAAAAAATAACCAAAGAAGCAGATGCCAAAGCTGAAGCCATTATGAATGCAGCAAAAGAAAAAGGAGACAAGCTGCTGAATCAATGAACAATGAGCAATGAGTAATGAACAATGAGCAATAAATAAAAAAAAGCGGGAAGTCCCGCTTTTTTTATTCCGCTTTAGCGGAAGTTTCTTCTGTTACCAGTTTCATCCTCTTTTCCTGAATCCTGGCTTTTTTACCAGTCAGGCCTCTCAGGTAATATATCTTGGCCCTGCGAACACGGCCATGCTTGTTCAGCTCAATTTTATCAATAAAAGGTGAGGCAACGGGGAAAATTCTTTCAACGCCGATGTTTCCTGACATTTTGCGAACAGTAAAGGTGGCTGATGCTCCTGCACCACGGCGTTGCAGCACAACACCACGATACTGCTGAATTCTTTCCTTATTACCTTCCACAATCTTATAATGAACCGTTACGGTATCCCCGGCTTTGAATTCGGGATACTCTTTTTTCGCGGTAAACTGATTCTCAGCAACTTTTATTAAATCCATGATGCACTAATTTATATCGTTCGTCTTTCAAAATTCAGGTCGCAATATTACAAATATTTTTTCATAAAAAAGAGGCCCGTCCAAGGATTTTTTAAATTATCATAGCAATTATGAACAAAGCCTGTTAATACCGCCACCTGAGCTCACTCCTTTAAGACATCAGAAAGCAAACTCGTCTGTTGACTCAATATTCAGATCCTCAATATGGGGAGCTTTAGCAACCTGGTGAACTGAGTTTCCATCAACAAAAATGGCAGTATGGGGTTTAACCGGACAGGCAAATTCGCAGGCTCCGCAGCCAATGCAAATTTCCGTATTGGTCTCGGGGATAGTCAATCCTTCTTTATAGGGCACCATTCTGACTGCCTGGGTGGGACAATGTTCAGAGCAGGAACCGCATGCCGTATTGTCTGTATAAACAATACATTTCTCAATGGTGAATTTAACCTGGCCTGTTTGCTCCAGTTTCTTTTCCTCAACAGTAAGGGGAAGTATAGCGCCGGTTGGACAAGCCTCACCACATTTGGTGCATTCGAAATTGCAGTATTCCACATCGTAATCCATATGGGGCTGCGACATGCCCATGAAACCATATTCAAGGAAGGAAGGTTGCAGAACGCTCGTAGGACAAATCGAAACGCAAAGATGGCAGGCTGTGCAGCGGTCGGTAAAATGTTTCAGACTTACCGAGCCGGGAGGTGACACCGGATTTTTCTTTTTATTTGGTATTTTTCCTGCCGGCCTGTCATTTTCCTCCTGTGCTAGCAAGGTGGCAGAAATTCCAGTCAGTCCCACTCCATAAGCAACAGTTTTAGCGATGAAATTACGCCTGGGTTCATCCGTATTGATGGCTGTCTTTTTCGCATTGGGAGAGGCCGGTACATATTTAATGCTGCTTTCAGGACAAACAGAAATACAGTTGTAACAAGCCACACAACGCGAATTATCAACTTCAAGCGTTTTCACATTAATGCACTGCGACTTACAGGCAAAGGAGCATTTACCACATTTGGTGCAGGTGGAAGCATCCATGTTGATCCTAAAAAAAGAGAACCGGGAAAGGAATCCAAGCACTGTTCCGACAGGACAAATGACATTACAATAAAGTCTTCCGTATTTTACTGCCAGCCAGCCAATAAGAATTACCGATATCACAGGTATCAGCACCGTTTGCCAAGTGATGAGCCGAAGGTTAAACCGGTAAAGGAAGTAGAGGTCAAATTTCTCAAAAAGAACGGCAAGCAGGTTGTTGATAACCAGTACGCCGGGCCGTATGATGTCCGAGAAAATCCTTCCGAAACTGCTGTAAGGATCGAGCAGGTTCAAAACCCACATACTTCCAAACAACAAAAAGATCACAGTAAGGGCAAGAAAAGGATACCGGAGGTAATTCAGCGCCTTTTTATACTTAAACCTTTTGATGATTCCCAATTTCTTTGAAAACCAGGTTAGCACATCCTGAAAAATACCCAGGGGACATATTACTGAGCAATACACACGTCCAAAGAGCGCGGTGAGGATAAGGACGAAAATAAAACCGGCTGATACCAGTGCAGGAATGGTAATGAACTTAATAACCGAAGGGACAAACTGCAGGAACAAGATCCGGTCGGCCCAAACCGTAGGTATCAGTTCCCTGAAGTCAACAAACAGAGCCGTAACAGCAACCAGAAAAATAACAGCTAAAACAACCCGGAATGACTTGAGATGCTTTTGTTTCATGCTCCCAGGGTTATCCTGTTAATCTTCATGGCATCGATGTTGGAGCTGCCAGCGCCCATCTGTTCAGCCAGGCCGATGTGTTTCACCTGTTTCGGATCAATGCCGAACACTTTG
>CAYVBH010000338.1:0-4351 GCA_964449015.1 uncultured Bacteroidales bacterium | reverse complement strand
GCTTGTCATTTACCGTTGAAGCCATAGCCTTGTGCATAAAGGCGTATATATCGGCATCTTCCAGACCCAGGTTGTATGCATGCTCGGCATAGGCTGCCATGCCCTTCAGGCCAAAAATGATCAGACCTCTGAGCGATCTGATATCTTCATGCTGAGTAGACAATATGCCTATGGATGATGCTTTGGCCTCAAATTCTTCAGCACTTTCAGCATACCATACAGCACATTCGGGCAAGTCTTGCTGGTTTACCCCACCCAGGCTCTGCAATTTAGCCTGTAGTTTGTTTCTGAGCGCCAGGGCTTCTTTAACCCTTTTCACAAAAACCGCTATATCAAAATTGGCATTGGTGATGGTGGCGAACAGGCCTTTCATTACAAAAACATCAGGCTCCCCATCACCATAGCCCTTTTCACGCAACCGAAGGGTATAAATCGAAATCCCCTTCATCACAAATAACAGCAGATCCTGCAGATTGGCTACATCGCCTGACTTTCCGCATACTCCTTTTATCTCACAGCCGTAACCCTTGGCTGCTTCCTGACATTGGTTACAAAACATTCCCATAATTATTGATTTTTATTTATTAAAATTTACTGATTTTTTCACAATACTCCTATTATTCATTTTTCATTATTCATTTTTCATTGATCACACCCATTCCTCGCTTACCACGTTTCCTTCTACCGATACCACAATCAGTTTAACAGGCACCTTGCGCCTTGCAGCTGATACAGCCTGGTTAACAATCCGCAACAGTCCGCCGCAACAGGGAACCGTCATGATCATTACCGTAACGGTATTGATGCCTCCATGATCAATCATAGCCGTAATTTTGTTAAGGTATACCTCCAGATTGGAATCAAGCTTCGGGCAGGCAATAGCCAGGCTCTTCCCCTTGAGAAAGCGTTGGTGAAAATCTCCCATGGCAAATGCCGTGCAATCAGCAGCAATCAGCAGGTTCGCATTTCTGTAGGCCGCTGCCTGCGGATTAACCAGGTGCAATTGTACAGGCCATTGACGCAGCTCCGATTGCAATGGTCCTGCCACTGCTTCTGCTGCTGCCACTGCCACCGGCCTCTCAATCACCCTGCTCATGCTACCGGGACAGCCGGCACCCTGATGCGCTGCAGGGGATGTTGCCTCATGGCCATGATGGTGCACTTCGCTGATTACTTCGTTCAAACTGAATCCAAGCGTTTGCTCATGCTCCTTCAGATAGCGTACTCCTTCTCTTAAAAAGCCTATTTCATTGTGATCTTTCAGGTGCTTCAGGTGGGCAATTACGGTATTTTTGCCTTTGGTAACCATGATTTTCATAACGCGGGTCTCGTCATACGCCTCAGCTTCACGCTTCTCGATGGTGATAGCTCCCTGCGGACAATGACCAATGCATGCACCCAGGCCATCGCACATCAAATCGCTTATCAAACGCGCCTTCCCGTCAATAACCTGCAAAGCTCCTTCGTGACAACCCGGCACACATTGTCCACATCCATTGCACAATTCTTCGTTTATTTTTACAACATCCCGTATCATATTCTGGTGTTTTATAGATTTGCTTTGTAATTTTAAAACAAATTTAAGACCTTGCTATCCGAATATTTGTATCATATGTTACAAAACTGATTTTTTATGGATTTTGTTTTTTCAGCCCTGTCAGCTACCAATATTTTTCGCGGCCTCACAGCTGAACAGGTTGAAGAGTTATTTGATGGCCGGCCTTTCCGGATCAGGGAATTTGAGCGCGGTCAATACATTGCATACAGCAATGATACCTGCCACGACATGCTTTTTGTACTGAAAGGTTCGGTAAGGGGTGAAATGGCTGATTTTTCGGGAAAAAAGCTAAAGATTGAAGACATCCCCGCACCAAATCCGATGGCGGTAGCCTTTATTTTCGGTCGCGAAAACCGCTTTCCGGTTGATATCATTGCCAATGAGCAGGCCACCCTGCTTACCATCCCCCGTGATGTGCTGATTTATATTTTGCAGAACAGCAGGGTGGTGTTACAGAATTACCTGAACGCTATTTCCAGTCGTAGCCAATTTCTTTCCAATAAAATCAAATTCCTTTCATTCAAAACAATCAGGGAGAAGATCGCTAACTTTATTCTGTCGAACATTTCAAAAGACAGCAACGTTCTGGCTTTCCGGCAAACTCAAAATGAACTGGCCGACTTTTTCGGCATCACACGCCCCTCATTGGCCCGTGCACTGGCTGAAATGGAAGAAGAAGGCTTACTCCGGTTCGAAAGAAACAAAATAACCATTCTTAATAGGGAGAAATTAAATAAATTGCTCAATAATTAGAAACACCATGCAAAACCTTATTTTAACAACTACACCAACCCTTGAAGGGAAAAAGATCACCCGTTACTATGGCATTGTCACCGGCGAGGCCATTATCGGTGCCAACCTGTTCCGCGACATTTTTGCCGGTATCCGGGATATCGTGGGCGGTCGCTCAGGCTCTTATGAAGAAGTTCTTCGTGAAGCCAAACAAAATGCCCTGACCGAAATGGAGGAAAATGCCCGCCGGCTGGGAGCGAATGCAGTAGTTGCAGTTGATCTCGATTATGAAACCATCGGAAGCAACGGCAGCATGCTCATGGTCACTGCCAGCGGAACTGCAGTGGTAACTGAATAAATCAGGCTGATTGTCAGTAAACTGCTATTTCGAGGTTTGGTTGCATTCCCTGATCATCTGCTGGTTTTCTGCTGCACCCCAGGAAGGCAGGTAGGATAATTCAGGCCGAAAGGCATTGAACTTTTCGCGTGCTTTCAGAAACAACGGTAAGGCCTTTTTTGCCCCACCGCCGAACAGAACAGGCGTATAATAGGTATTGTACCCCATAAGCATGTAAGCACGGGGATTCGACGGATTTGCCGTAACGGCTTTTTTAAGGCTGGCATCAGCTTTTTGTGAATAACTAAGTCCCCGGACTTCCGGATTCACCTGCAACCTCGCCTGGTATAGAAAGGCCTGCAATGCATGCAATTCCGATTCACCTGGTTTAATAGCCAATGCCTTGTCAATCATAGGCTGTGCCTTGTCGATCAGATCATCTTTTGATTTGCTGTCCAACGCATGCTGACTGGCCCGGATGTAGGACAGCCCGACATAATAATAAGCAGGCCATTGCCCGGGTAACTGATCAGCCACCTGTTTGAAATAAAAGGCTGCTTCCAGAAAATGCGCACTGGTTTTTGCCTGGTTCAGTATGGTGACGCCTGTATCATACAGGGTAGAGTCTGCAACAGCCTGGGAAAAGGTATTTGGGACCAGGTAAACCAGCAAAATGCAAACAAGGAACTGCTTCTTCATAATATATGTTTTTCAGCATGATAAGACGACCGCACAAGCGGACTGCTCTCTACAACAGCAAATCCCTTGCCAAGACCAATAGATTTGAATTTTTCAAATGATTCAGGGGTAATGAATTCCTGCACAGGCATATGATTCATAGTGGGTTGCAGGTACTGACCCAGTGTCATGACTTTTACACCAACTGCCAACAAATCATCCATGGTTTCAATCACCTCTGCTTCGGTTTCACCCAAACCCAGCATGATACCTGATTTTGCTGCAATACCCGAATGCGCAATAATACCCAGGACCTCCAGGCTGGTTTCATACCGGGCACGGCTTCGTATTTGCCGGTTCAGTCGTTTTACCGTTTCCAGATTATGGGAGATCACTTCGGGCTTTTCATCAATGACCTGTTGCACCAGTTCAACCCGTCCCTGGAAATCGGGAATCAGCACTTCCAGTGTAGTTTCCGGATTTAACTCTTTGACCCGGCGAATGGCAGCAGCCCACAAGCCGGCACCCAGGTCGTCCAGGTCATCGCGGTCAACTGATGTGATTACAGCATGTTTCACACCCATTATGTTAACAGATCGGGCCAGCCTGTCGGGCTCCTGCCAATCCACCGGCAGCGGCTTCCCGGTTGCAACCGAGCAGAACTTGCAATGCCGTGTACATATATTGCCCAGGATCATGAAGGTGGCCGTTCCCTGGTTCCAGCACTCGCCGATATTCGGGCAGTTACCGCTGGTACAAATGGTATGGAGGTGCTGCTGTTGCACCAGGTTTTTAACCCGTGAATAGTTTTCACCCTGCGCCCGTTTCATCTTCATCCAGTGGGGCAGCCGGGGACGTATGGGAATGTTGTTTTCCAAAATCAGTTTTTGGCAAAGATAGGGAGAGAATGGGAATGTTAAATAGTGATTGTAAAATGTTGAATGATGAAGATTGAATTAAGTACCCGGAGCCGGAATCGAACCGGCAAGGGAAAACTCCCACTGGTTTTTGAGACCAGCGCGTCTACCTATTCCGCCATCCGGGCA
>CAYVBH010000337.1:0-4359 GCA_964449015.1 uncultured Bacteroidales bacterium | reverse complement strand
TTAATTGCTTTGCAATATAGATTGCTTCGCTCCACTCCGTTGCGCTCGCAATGACCTCTACTCCAATCGGTTGCGTCTACCGACAGGTTCAGCGTGGCAAAAAAGACTGCAAGACCTAGAAGACCAGAAGACCAGCAGACCTAAAGGACCTATGGCTTTCCTTTTCAAACCACTATTTCTGCTGCCAACTCCGGAATTGAGATATTCTGATAACCCTGTTCCGTCAGTTTGTCACGGAAGAATTCCTGGGCCTTCAGGTCTCCATGAACCAATACTAACTGTTGCACCTTAGTCTTATCCTGGCATCCCAGGTATTGTATCATCTCGTTGTAATCGGCATGGCCACTGTATGAATCCAGCTTTTCGATGTCGGCATTCACCTTGTGAATGGTTCCGAAGATAGAAACCTCTTTGGCCCCGTTCAGTAATTTTGCGCCCAGTGTGGCAGGAGCGCAATATCCTACCGCAAGAACGGTGTTTTTGGAATAAGCCAGGCTGTTTGCCAGGTGGTGTTTAACCCGCCCGGCTTCCATCATGCCCGATGAAGAAATGATGATGCAGGGCTCCTGGATATCGTTCAGCTTCTTTGAATCCTCCACCTCTTTAATAAAATAAAGGTCATTGAATCCGAAAGGATCGGGATCTGTTTCCATCAGTTTGACCATCCGGTCATTAAAGCAATCTTTGTGCAGCCTGAATATATTGGTTGCGTTTACAGAAAGCGGACTGTCAACATAAACCTTGAGACGAGGCAGTTTACCGCTGTTGTAGAAATTATTCAGGGATAAAATTACCTCCTGGGTTCGTCCCACACTAAATGAAGGAATGATGAGTTTGCCTTTTTTTTCTACGCAGGTGCGTTGTATTACCTGGAGCAGTTTGTCCTCGGCAACCACGGTGCTTTCATGCAGCCTATCGCCATAGGTTGATTCGCAAATGATGATGTCGGATTGAGGAAATGTCTGGGGTGACCGAAGAATACGATTCTGCGGGCGACCTATATCACCTGTAAAAGCAATGTTTGTTATCTTTTCACCTTCCTTGATCCGCAGGTTCACTGCAGAACTTCCCAGCAAATGTCCCGTGTCGGTAAAAGTAACCTTGACTCCTTTTGTAACCCGGTATTCTGCATTATAGGCAACACCTATAAAATATTGCATGGCTATTTGGGCATCAGCAGCATCATAAATGGGATCAACCGGAGGAAGTCCCTTCTTGGCTCTTTTCTTATTGAACCATTCAGTATCATGTTCCTGGATCTTCCCGCAATCTGCCAGCATGATGGCACATAAATCCCGCGTTGCGTGGGTGGTTATGATTTTACCTTTGAATCCAAGTTTTACAATGTAAGGTATAAGTCCGGAATGATCAATGTGGGCATGACTTAAAATCAAAAAATCAATATCAGCAGGAGTAAATCCGAGGTTTCGGTTCATGCTGTCGGTTTCCATTCCTTTTCCCTGGTACATGCCGCAATCCAGCAGTATCTTCTTTCCGTTGTCAAGTGTAATCAGGTGTTTGCTGCCTGTAACTTCACGCGCAGCTCCAAAAAATTGAATCTTCATATCTTTGATATTTCCTTTCCTACAAACATAATCAAATAATCGGCAACTTTTTTAAAAAAACTTAGCGTAATTTTTACGCTAAGTTTGGAAATCAATTTCTTTCTTTGTAATTTGGTCGTGACAATAACGGTGAATGGTTAATTTAAATCCGCATGTTTCTGTAGACTGTGTAATTTTCGGATTCCACGGGGGAAAGCTTGAAGTGCTTCTTATTGAAAGAGAGGAGATACCCAAAAGTTCCCTGAAGGGGCATAAACTGAAATTACCCGGCAACCTGATCACGCAATCAGAGGATCTGGATATTTCTGCAGTACGGACTCTTAAAGAACTCACCGGTCTCGACAATATATTCCTGAAACAGTTTGGTGTATTCAGTTCTCCCGGGCGGTTGTCACCTCTCGAAGATCTGGCATGGCTCCGCAAAACAAGTGGTTTGATGGTTGATCGCGTAGTAACTATTGCCTATTATTCTTTAATTAAGATTTCAGAGAGCAACATCACCGAAAGAACGTTATGGCACCCGGTGGATGATTTGCCAGAGCTGATTTTTGATCACAACAGGATCATCAGAAAAGCTCTTGAAGCACTGCGCCAGGAAATCAGGAGTGAACCGCTTTGTTTTGAACTACTTCCTAAGAAATTCACCATCCGTCAGATGCAAAACCTATATGAGGAGATTCTTGGTGAGTCCATGGATAACCGTAACTTCAGAAAAAAGGTAAAGCCGCTGGAGTTCATCATTCCATTGACTGAAAAGGAGAAGGAAGTCAATCACAAACCTGCACAATTGTTTAAATTTGACAAGAAGATCTATGAAAAGCACCGGAAGGTGTTAAGCGGATTTAATCTATAATAATTATTTCGAATAACTAATTAATAACTATTGAATATGTACTTACTAGGTTACGACATCGGAAGCTCCTCGGTTAAAGCCAGTCTGGTCAGGATTGACAATGGCGCCAACGTGGCAAGCTCGTTTTATCCCAAACAGGAAATGACAATAAAAGCTACCAAACCGGGTTGGGCAGAACAGGAGCCTGAATCGTGGTGGGGTAATTTGAAACTGGCTACACGAGAGGTAATGAGCATGTCGGGTGCCAAGGGTTCCGATATCAAAGCCATTGGTATCTCCTACCAAATGCATGGCCTTGTTTGTATTGATAAAAACCACAAAGTGCTCCGTCCCTCTATAATTTGGTGCGACAGCAGGGCTGTGGAAATAGGTGCAAATGCTTTCAGGGATATTGGTGGTGACCGCTGTCTGGGTCATTTGCTGAATTCCCCCGGCAATTTTACAGCATCCAAGCTGAAATGGGTAAAGGATAATGAGCCCGAGCTTTTTGGTAAAATTTATAAGATCATGCTCCCGGGAGATTTCATAGCCATGAAACTTACCGGTGAGGTTTGTTCCACGATTTCTGGATTATCAGAAGGAGTATTATGGGATTTTAAAGAAAACACTGCTGCTAAATTCCTGCTTGATCACTATGGATTTTCTCCCGAGCTGTTGCCTGAACTGAAACCGACTTTCTCGGAACAGGGCAGGGTGAACAAATCGGCTGCTGATGAGCTTGGCCTGGCTGAAGGTATTCCGGTTGCATACAGGGCTGGTGACCAACCCAATAATGCATTCTCACTGAATGTTCTTGAACCGGGTGAAATTGCTGCAACAGCAGGTACTTCAGGTGTTGTGTACGGAGTTTCCGATGAGGTTCGCTACGATCCCCAGTCACGTGTAAACACTTTTGCCCATGTGAATTATACAAAAGAGAAAACCAGGCTTGGCGTTCTGCTCTGCGTGAACGGAACCGGAATACTTAACTCATGGCTGAAACGGAATTCTACCTTTGCAGAGTCAGGATATGCCGCAATGAACGATGCTGCTGCGAAAGTTGCAGTGGGTTCTGACGGACTGGTAATTATGCCTTTTGGTAATGGTGCAGAACGTATGCTTGGTAACAAGGACCTGGGTTGCCAGATCAGTAACCTTGATTTCAACAGACACAACAGCAGCCATATGGCGCGCGCTGCCCAGGAAGGCATTGTATTCGCACTGCATTACGGCATGGAGATTATGAAACAAACCGGAATCAAACCTGCTGTAATCAGGGCCGGTCATGCCAACATGTTCCTGAGCCCGGTATTCCGCGAAACCATTGCTGGAATTACTGGTGCTACTATTGAGCTGTATAATACCGACGGTGCTCAGGGCGCAGCCAAAGGTGCCGGTGTGGGTGCCAAATTTTATAACTCTTTTAAGGAGGCATTTGCCGGACTTAAAAAGATTGAAACTGTTGAACCCAACAAGGCAAAAGCAAATCAATATCGTGATGCTTTTGAAAATTGGAACCGCGCACTTCAAATAACTTTAAATAAATAAATTGCAAATATTTCAAAGTAAAATCACACTAAAACAACAAATTAGCAAATACTATGAAAGTAACAATCGGTAAAAAAGAGTACTTCCCAGAGATTGGGAAAATTAAGTTTGAGGGTCATGATTCAAAAAACCCTCTTGCTTTCAGGTGTTACGATGAAAATCGTAAGGTTGGAAAAAAGACCATGAAAGACCACTTTAAGTTTGCTGTGGCATACTGGCATTCATTCTGTGGTAACGGTGGTGATCCATTCGGATCAGCTACCCGTCCAATGCCCTGGAATGAAAGTTCGGATCCTATGCAGAAGGCCAAGGATAAGATGGATGCAGCATTTGAATTCATAACCAAAATGGGCATTCCTTATTACTGCTTCCATGATGTTGATCTTGTTGATGAAGGTAATCTGTTTAAGGATT
>CAYVBH010000336.1:0-4392 GCA_964449015.1 uncultured Bacteroidales bacterium | reverse complement strand
AGCTGAAGCAAATTTTAATTAACCTGATCACCAATGCTTTTAAATTTACCGAATCAGGGAAGATTGAATGTGGTTGCAAACGCAGCAACAATCAATTATTGTTTCATGTATCCGACACAGGCGTGGGCATCCCCGGCGACAAGCACGAATTTATTTTTGAGCGTTTTACGCGTATTGACACAGTTATCTCTAAAAGCTTTGTAGGTGGGACTGGTTTGGGCCTGCCAATAGTTAAGGGATTGGTTGGTATGCTGGGCGGAAAGGTATGGCTCGAGTCGGAATGTAACAAGGGCACCACATTTTATTTTACAGTCGACTGCAATAAAATTGAGGGGACCAATTCCATCCCTGATTCACCCGCGAATACCACACATCCGTTTACATACAAGAAAAGCGTACTCATTGTTGAAGATGATTCAAATAATGCCTTGTACCTGGAAGAGATGATGAGAGATTATTTTTCAAAAGTTTATGTGGTTGGAACCGGGCTTGATGCCATAAAGCTGGTGCAAAAGCAATCCATCGATTTGGTATTGATGGATGTTCGCCTACCCGACATAACCGGTTACGAAGCAACAAAGACGATTTTGCAGAATTTTCCCGGAATGAAGATAATAGCCCAAACGGCCTATGCTGCAACTGAAGAACGCTTAAAAGCCATGAATGCAGGGTGCATTGACTACATCAGCAAACCCGCAAATCGGGAACAACTGTTGTCAGTTATCGGTAGAAATTTGAAATAGAACCAGAAGCTAAATCAATTGAAAACTAAAAAGAATTGCTGCTGATATCAGTTTTTAACTATTGGCAGACAGATAAAACCTTGCCGAATTTGTGCAACCGGTATTAACCCCCTCAAGCAGTTGCATGGTAATAAGTTGGAAGTTCTCTTTTTTATTTTTATTGAATATATTTACCTGCAAAAGCAGATCCGATTTGCATTAGCAATTAAAGGATTGCTGAAACAGAAGAAGATATTTACCAAACTGGTTTGAATGAAACCAAGAATAGAATTATTGAAGGAAAAAAAGTTAATAGGTATGCGGTTAACAATGAGTTTAGCCCTAAATCAGACCGGTGATCTGTGGCGAAGCTTTATGCCCAGACGAAAAGAAATTGCTCATCGGATTTCAAACGACCTGATCTCCATGCAGATTTATAACCCAACCTATTTTGCAAACTTCAACCCGGCAAATACATTTGAAAAGTGGGCAACAGTAGAAGTATCTAATTTCGGCGATGTACCCCCGGATATGGAAACCATTACGCTGACAGGCGGACTCTATGCAGTTTTCGACTACAAAGGCTCAAGTACTGACAATAGCATTTTTCAATATATCTTTGGAACCTGGTTGCCTAATTCGGGTTACAGGTTGGATGACAGACCCCATTTTGAAGTTTTGGGGGAGAAATACAGGAATGCGGACCCGGATTCGGAAGAAGAAATATGGATTCCAATCCGAAAGAAATAATAACATGGCAACCAATTGATGTAGTTTATTGACCCTGTACGACCTGACTTTGCCATGACCATGACAGACAGTGAAAGGGCAATTATGATGCAGTATGTTGCCTACTGGACTGGAAATCTTAAGCAGGGAAGTGTTATTGCTTGCCGGAAAACATTGAAAAAAGAGGTGAACAGATATGAGAAAGGAAAGACTGGAAATGATTAGCGATGGGGTAATTGTTATTATTATGACCATTATGGTTTTCGAAATTAAAATTCCTGATTTGACCAGCAGTCATGGTTTTGCATTATTCAGACCATTTCTGCAGCATATCGGAATTTTTGCAATGAGCTTTTTGATTCTGGCTGTCATGTGGTTTAATCACCATCAAATCTTTGTTGGAGTAGAAACGGTAACCCCGAAGATTGTATGGCTTAATTTCCTTTTGTTGTTTTGCATGACACTGATTCCTTTACCAACAAAGGCCTTAGGTCAAAACATAACCCTGCCTATCAGCCACGTTTTTTATGGGATCGTATTGTGCTGCAATTCTATTGCCTTTTCATTGCTTCAATATCAGGTTAACAAGACTTCTGATCTGGATGCAAAAGCAAAGAAGTCAATACATTCGAAAAATGCAGTTACTTGTGCATTATATGGGGTAAGCGCCATTTTTGCGCATATTCATATTTTGCTATCCCTATTCATTTTTATCCTGATTCCTGCCATGTATTTTATACCATCAACGAAGCGTTAACACAGGTTCTGCCTTTAAATCGAAAAGCCTTTTAATAGCAGATGAGATTAATGCAGAGTCTATGAATCAGGCCAAAGGACTGGGTCACAAAATGTAACATAAAAATTCAACATGAGAACATTCACCTTAATATTAATGGTTTCTGCGATAATTTTATCGTGTCAGAACAATCATTCATTAAATACATCCAACCAGATGATGACTACCAGCATTGAAAAAAACAGAAAAATTGTGGATAGCTTTTTTGTTGCTTTGGAGACTCAGAACTTCCAGATTCTAAGAGAGATTTTTGCGCCCCAGGGTAAACAGCTAAATCCATACGCACCCGATGGTTTCCCGAAGAGTTTTGATGGCGCAGAGGCCATATATAAACAATACAGCGGGTTGACCGCAAATTTTGGACAAATGAAATTTCCCCGGCAGATTTATGCAACTGAAGACTCAAATTTTTTCTTTGTGAAATTCAGAGGGGAAATTGAAATCAAAGCCGGAGGCAAATATGAAAATGATTATATCGGAACTTTCAGACTCGAAAACTGCAAAATTGTAGAGTATACAGAGTATTTTAATCAGGTTGTTATGTCAAAGGCATTTGGGGTTGAACTTAAATAGAGTAACATATGAAATACATTATAGAAGAAAGTATTAACCGTTTGTTTGTTGCAGTTGATGAAAGAAACTGGCACGTGGTTTCTGAACTTTTCAATGATACGGTATTGCTCGATTATACTTCGATGGCAGGCGGAAATCCGGCTGTGTTGTCATCACAACAAATTATCGACTCGTGGAGGCTTATATTGCCTGGTTTTGATAAAACGCACCACCAGATTGGCAATATGATAATTAATGGTGATTCTGGTGCCTATAAAGTCTTCTGTTATGGAACGGCTACCCATTATTTGAAAAATGAAACAAACAGTAATGTTTGGACGGTTGTAGGTTCGTACGATTTTGAAATAGTTACCCTGGACTCAAAGCTAAAAATAAGTAAAATGAAGTTCAATCTAAAGTATGTGGATGGGAATAATGATTTGGCAAGGCTGGCTCAGGAAAGATTGAAAGATGCAGGTAAATAAAACCTGTTATTCCTGCATAGTCAGGGTCATGTCGACTTTTTCTTGAAAACCTGAAATAGATAAAATATTGGCAGGTCTCCTATTTGGTCAACTCCTTCACATGCCCTGCAATATCCTCCAGCAGCCATCGCGGTGTGGAGGTGGCACCGGTTATTCCCACACTTTCAATGCCGCTGAACCAGCCGGGTTGAATATCTTCTTTTTCGGCAATAAAATAGGAATTGGGATTCACCGTTTTGCATTGGGCAAAAAGCAACTTACCGTTGGAACTTTGCTTGTAGCTCACAAAGAGTATGACGTCATGATGTGCACAAAATTCTTTCAGCTGCGGAATACGCCCTGAAACCTGTCCGCATATGGTGTTGTTACACCTGACGAAATGCCTGCCGTTTTCATCTGCTTTTGCCTTTTGCAGAATCACCTGTTGCAGATCATTATATTTATCGGGGCTCATGGTAGTCTGGGCATACAGATGAACCGGCCTGCTGAAATCAATTTTGTTTATATCATCAGGTGATTCCACGATCACCGTCTGGTAGTTGGTCTGACCGGCCAGTCCCCTTACCTCGGCATGATCCTTCTTTCCGAAGATCACAATCTGGGCTCCTGAATCGCTGTTGGCACCGAAATCCTGTTTAATCTTACCTTGCAATCGAAGCACTATGGGGCATGTTCCGTCTATTAATTCGATGTTGTTTTTCCGAGCGTGTTCATAGGTTTCCGGAGGTTCGCCGTGTGCCCTGATCAGCACGCGGCAATTCGAAAGTTTCAGGTATTCGCTGTAGGTAATGGTTTTTAAACCGATTTTTTCCAGGCGTTCAATTTCTTTCTGGTTGTGCACAATTTCTCCCAGGCAGTATAATTGCCCGTGCAGTTGTATGATTTCCTCGGCCTTGCCCACCACGCGGGTCACTCCGAAACAAAAACCGGCTTTCGGATCGATTTCAATGTTCATCTGTTTGTTTTTGATTTTCAATGGTCAGATGGAACTTACCATTCGCAAATAATCCTATTCGTGTGAGATAATGATTATTTGCGAATGGACGTTTCATTTTTTTTCAGTATTTTCTTCCATTCTTCCCTGAACCAGGTCATCTGCTGTTCAACA
>CAYVBH010000335.1:0-4404 GCA_964449015.1 uncultured Bacteroidales bacterium | reverse complement strand
CCCACGGCAGTATTCAGTTGATTAACGACCAATGGTATGTGTTCTATCACAGGGCCCCAAGAGGATACGGTTTTGCCCGTCAGCCCATGGTTGCCCCAGTCGTGGTAAAATGGGATGAAAAGCCCGTGGCTGAAGGAGGGAAAGTTGTTATCAGGGGATACGATCCCTACGCAACTGACAATATCTGGACAGCAAAGGATAGTCAGGGCAAGGAATATACCGGAGCCGAAGTAACTTCGGAAGGTTTCCATATCTATGGCCTCGATCCTTATCAATATTACTCTGCCGGATATGCATGTTACCTTTCAAACACAGGCAGTCAGACGGATTCGTGGGATATATGGGACAACAACATGCCTGTTGCCCAAGTTAAGAATGGCGACATCATAGGATACAAGTATTTTGGCTTTGGAGGGCTCGATAAAGACATGAAGGGGTTGAAAGCATTCGAGGGGGTAAAGCCCAAAAACAAATCAGCCTTTAACCTTTTCCTTACCCCGAAGACTAAGAACGCATTTAAGGTAAGTGTTTGGTTAGACGGGCCATGGGACAATGCCATATGGAAAGGCAGGAAAATTGGTGAAATTAGCGTGCCCGCCAATGCTGCCCAGGAAATAACAAAATTCACCATCAATGTTTCCTCCTTTGTTGACAAACTCGACAAGAAACATGCTATTTTCCTGGTTGCTGAAGGTGTTGATGCGGAAGACCTGTTCGATTTGACCGGACTGGGATTCAGCGCGAAAAAGAAGAAAATCGTTCGTCCGGTTGCCCCCACGATAAGCATACAGGTCAACGGAAAGGAAATAGATGTGCCGCTTATTCCGGTGAGGTCAACCAATGCCAACGGTATTACAGGTTATGATCTTTATGAAACCACTTTTAAAGTTCCCGCTGATTTAACCGGAACGCCCGCTGTTTCGGCCTCTGCAAGCAATCCGGATGTAAAGACAGCCATCACCCAGGCGTCATCAAAAACCGGAACGGCTGTGATTAAGTGTGACTATCAAGGAATAGTCAAAACATACAACGTTGTTTTTGTTGCGGAATAATTTTATGACTGTATACATGGTTCGGTAGTCAGTTCGGCTATGGGCTTTGCCCATAGCCTGAGCCAAACCTTATCGAACCACAATCAAAAAAAAGAGACAAGGCAACGGCCTTGTCTCTTCAGGAAATTTAGGTTTATTGATCCCTAAAATTTATATACGTTGTCCTCAATAATCTTGTCGGCAATTCTTCTGCGGGCTGCCTTCACATTCACACCATCAACAGAGGTCAAGGTGTTCACAGCTTTCAGCAGGGCTTCAGCCTCACTTGCAGGTGCAAAGGAATAAACAGCATCAGCAGCTTCTTTCCTGAGCATTTCTGCTGCGTCATAAACGTATACGTCAACTATATCGCGATAAACAGCAGCAGTTGCTGTGCCCTTCATGCCTTCCATTTTCTGAACTCTCAGCGCAAGTGATTCAGCAACATAAGTTTCCATCATCATCTCTGCGAGGTTATTCAGTACTTCCTGCTCTTCTACCATCTTTTTGGCAAAAGCCTGGTTGGCACCATGCATAACCAACAAAATAGCCTTCTTGAAATTGCTGATGTACCTGATTTTCGAAGCATAATAATCCTCACCGGCTTGCTTTCCATCGGTTATGGAACCCAATGACTGATACAACTCCTCTGCTTTGGCAAACAAGGCAAAGTCGCCTTTCATGGCACGCTTCATAGCTGTATCGACCACCAGCAGGCGGTTGATTTCATTGGTGCCTTCGAAAATGCGGTTGATCCTCGAATCGCGGTATCCTTTTTCCACCTGCAGTTCAGCTGAATATCCCATACCGCCGTGAATCTGTAGTGCCTCGTCAATCACATAATCAAGCACTTCCGAACCATAAACCTTAAGAATGGCAGCCTCCACTGCATAATGGCTGATTCCGTCGATGGAAGCACGCCCCTTGTCGCATCCCTCGGTTTTGTATTTTGAGATCAAATCGTCGATATCCTTGCTCACCCGGTAGGTTGCCGATTCAGCTGCAAAGGTACGGATTACCTGTTCAGCCAGCTTGTATTTAATGGCCCCGAATGTGGAAATCAGCACACCAAATTGTTTGCGCTCATTGGCATATTTAACCGAGTCGGTTATGGCCTTTTTGGCTGCTCCGAGCACGTTGCCACCCAGTTTGATGCGACCCATATGAAGGATACTTAGCGCAATTCTGAAACCCTCACCACGCTTACCCAGCAGATTTTCAACCGGAACCTTGACGTCGTTGTAGAAAATCTGGCAGGTTGACGAACCCTTGATGCCCATCTTGTGCTCATCGGGATTGATCACTACGCCAGGGTAAGCCGATTCCACAATGAAAGCGCTCAGCACACGATCGTTGTCAATTTTGGCAAATACCGTTTGCACATCGGCAAAACCGGCATTGGTGATCCACATTTTCTGGCCGTTCAGAATGTAATGTTTGCCGTCTTCCGACAACTTTGCATTGGTTTTGCCGGCATTGGCATCGCTTCCGGCACCAGGCTCGGTAAGGCAGTATGCGCCAATCAGCTCACCGGTAGCCAGTTTGGTAACATAACGCTGACGCTGATCTTCATTTCCGTAATAAAGTATGGGCAAAGTACCTATTCCGCAATGGGCCATAAAGGCAACTGAAAAAGAATAACCGGCGCCAATGGTTTCTGCTGCGAGCATCTGGGTTACAAACGATTGTCCGAAACCATTATATTCTTCGGGTATGGAGATACCCATCAGTCCGAGTTCGCCTGACTTTTTAAGCATGCTTTTCATCAACTCCCGGTCCTGCTTATCCACCTTATCCACATTGGGATATACCTCGCTGTTCAAAAAATCCTGGCAGGTCTGGGCAATCATGCGTTGTTCTTCGTTGAACTCCTCCGGAATAAAGATATCTTTCGATTCAGTATTCTCTACGAGAAATTCACCGCTTTTCAGTACTTTTCTGTCCATGTTTATTGTATTGAGTTAATAATTGTACAACGTAGAGATGCAAAATTTTGAGTCTCTACTACAAATCGAGATCCATCGCGATCAGTTCCGCAATGTCATAATTTTTAATCTCTTCTTCCTTGTTTTTATATTTTAATCCGTCGGTCATCATGGTCATGCAAAATGGGCAAGACGTGGCAATAACGGAGGCACCTGTTTCCAGGGCATCCTCAATGCGTTCAATAAATACTTCCTTGTTGCCCTTTTCTGCCTCTTTGAACATCTGGGCTCCCCCTGCCCCACAGCACAATGCAAAGCTTTTGTTCCGCTTCATTTCACTAATACTTCCGGCAACTGACCGGATCACTTCGCGTGGCTCATCATAAACATGATTAGCCCTGCCCAGGTAACAGGGATCGTGGTAGGTAACCTTGTCGGTCAGTGATTTGTTAAGCTTCAGTTTGCCTTCGCGTATAAGTGCGTCCAGAAACTGTGTGTAGTGGACCACCTCATAATTTCCGCCCAGGTCGGGGTATTCGTTTTTGAAAATATTGAAGCAATGCGGACAGATGGTCAGAATCTTTTGTACTTCATACATTTTGAAAACCTCAATATTCTGAAGTGCCTGCATCTGGTATAGCATTTCGTTTCCGGCTCGTCTGGCGGGATCGCCCGTACAGGTTTCTTCCTTGCCCAATACGGCATAATTCACATTCAGGTGCGCGAGAATTTTGGCAAAAGCACGGGCTACTTTTTTGTAGCGGTCGTCAAAGGCGCCTGCACAGCCAACCCAAAAAAGGTACTCAGGTTTATCTCCCCGTGCAAACAGGTCGGCCATGACGGGTATGTCTATTTTGCGGGTTTCCATAGTATATTGTCTTCTAAGTCTTCTATGTCTTCAGGTCTTCAGGTCTTCAGGTCTTCAGGTCTTCAGGTTTAACAGCTGCTCAGACTTTGAAGACTTGGAGACTTTGAGGACAATTAATTATTCACTTTCATTTCCAAGTCCCTCGCCCACAGCAGCCTGTCTTCGGGTGAAAACTGCCAGGGGGCGCCGTTGTTCTCAATGTTGTTGAAAACTGCCTTGAGTTCGCCCGGTGCAGATGCTTCTTCCATCACCAGGTACCGGCGCATATCCACAATAATTGTGGGATGGTTGATGTTGATGGGGCATTCCATGGCACAGGCATTGCAGGTGGTGCATGCCCACAACTCTTCCTCAGTGATGTAGTCGCGCAGCAACGATTTATTATCGGCATAGTCTTTCCCGTTCTTCACCAGTCCCGGGCCTTTTTCCTTCATGCGAGCCCTAACATCCATGATGACCTTGCGTGGCGACAGGCGCTTGCCGGTGATGTTGGCCGGACAAACGGAGGTACAACGTCCGCATTGGGTACACGACAATGAATCGAAGTAATTCTTCCACGAAACATCTTCAATATCCTTCA
>CAYVBH010000334.1:0-4418 GCA_964449015.1 uncultured Bacteroidales bacterium | reverse complement strand
ATCTCCACAGAGATTAAAAACTACTTCGCTGAGAAAGGGATCAGACCCATCAATGGAAAACCTTATCATCCGCAAACTCAGGGTAAAATTGAGAGATATCACAGGACAATGAAAAATATTATTAAACTCGAAAACTATTACTCCCCTGAGGACCTCCAACAAGCTATTGACCAGTTTGTGCAGTATTATAACTACCACCGCTATCATGAATCACTCAGAAACATGACACCGGCTGATGTCTATTACGGGAGAACTGAAATCATTCTAAAAGAAAGACAGAAAATCAAAGAAAAAACCCTTAAAGAAAGAAGAAGAAACTATATCCTTCAGAACATTGAATGTAAGTATCAATAAAATGAAATATCTTTATAAAGTCACACATATTTTTCAAACCCTAAAAGGTGAAAAATTATTTGACGACATACAGTTTGCATAAATTGGGATAAGGAAATCCGTAGTTGGGTCTTCTGGATGAATGATGAGATTTTTCATAAGGGGGCCAAAGTAAACCTTCGTTCTGAGACTACCTAACATAAGTAGAGCCAGATTTAATGGGCCTATCAGACGAATATAATAGTTTACTTCAGTCGTTCATAAATATTGAACCAGACCACTCAGATTTAACGTGAGAGACGAGATCATCGGACAAGCTTAGTTCCACATTGTTCAGAAATTTTCAACTGTCTGGGCTTGCAAAAAGGACTAATCTAACCTTATAAGATATCCTAATAGTATTTTTTATAAAAGCAAGTCAGGAACCATCCTCATTTTTAACATGTGGCAATGGTTAAGGTGAGAATATTATTTGGGGTTGTTGTCTATGTGACAATATCAAGGAAAGAAGCTTAAATTTACAGGATATCAATCCAGTTAAGAGTTTAAACTCAAATATATTATTGTTAAAATCTTACATAAGCAATCTGGGATAATAAAAATTCGAAACAATAGGTTAGTGTACTTTATTTACTTAATGCAAATGGGGTTATAATCAATTTAGTTTTAAAAGAAATACAAATAATAAATGGGCATAGAGGAAAATCTTAGAGGGTTCCAAGACAGTCTTACCCAAGAACAAAAAAAGGCGATTTTATATACTCTTTTCCTCATTGCTAATTCGGATAAGGAATTTAGCAAGAAAGAGATTCAGTATTTTGAGATTACTGCCAAAACTATAGGTTTTGAAATTACAGATACGTTTATAGATGAATGTCAGTTTTTCAATCGTACTGAACTTAATTCAGTTTTGAATACACTCAATTTTGGGCAGAAAGATTGGTATATTGTTAGCGCTTGTGATATGATTATGGTTGATGGGAAAGGATTTGAAATAAAAAGTAAATACGCAAATGTGATTTTTAATTACATGGGTATTTCTGATGAGAGAATAGAAAATACTTTAAAAAAAGCAGCAGCTACCAGTATAATCTTCAATGCCAACGAAACAGGACCTGTTATAAATAGAGAATCAATATATGATGACAACGAAATAGTTGATAATCTGGACGATGTCTTGCCACATACCAATATTGAAACAAATGTTAAGAAAAGTTGTGATCTGGCATATGAATCAATTTATTCTACTGGACGAGGTTCTGGACTTAAACACTGTTTGAAGTTTTTTGAGGATGGTACTGTAATCTTTTCAATCAATTGTTATACAATATCATCAAAATCAGACATTAACAAAATAAATGAATGGTTCAATTATGAGTCTCCTTCCAGGGGTCGTTTTAAAGTAAATGGCAACAAAATTGATTTTAATATAACTTGGATTTCGAATAAGCTTCCTTATAGATTTCATTATTATGGTAAAATACTAAAGAATGATGGTTTAATTCTTAAAAGAACAGAGGGAAATATGCCAGAACAAATCGAATTTGTTTTTTTGTTAATGGATACTCGTGTTAGTTAAGGTCGGTCAGGAACCTGGACTATTTTAATTCACAGCCAATGGTGTAGTATTGATAAAGAGGATAATCCTACTTTCAGTATGACTTTATTCTATATACCTGATTTAAGGTAAGTTCGATATTATAAACCTCCTGACTACAAACGATGACTTAATACTAAGAATATAAATACAAAATCATCCTTACCTAGCACAAACCTAGCACAAAATAAGAAACACCTACACATCATCTGTGTAAGTGTCTCATTTTCAAGTAGCGAGAGCGAGAATTGAACTCGCGACCTCATGATTATGAATCATGCGCTCTAACCATCTGAGCTATCTCGCCATTTGCGGGTGCAAATATAACTTTAACTTTTTATTAATTCAAGGCAGCTTTTGCCGATTCAATTTTTTTTTTATATTGCGGATATATAACATCTTATACCACGGGACGAAACGATGAAAGTACAGTATGAACTTGAATACCCTCTTAATTGCTCACCGAAAGTACTGTTCCCCCGTGTAAGCACCCCGGAAGGCCTTGCAGAATGGTTCGCCGATGACGTAACTTCAGAAGGCGACATATTCTCTTTTACCTGGAACAAAACAGTCGCCAGGGCTAAGCTGACATCCCTCAGGGAAAACAGACTCGCCCGGTTCGAATGGCTCGACAGGGAACAGGGAAAACCCGGGGACTTCTTCGAATTCCGGATTGATACGGAAGAATTGACTGGTGACGTAGCACTGTTAATAACAGATTCTGCTGAACCCGAGGAAAAAGAGGATGCCATCTATCTCTGGGATACGGAAATACATAAACTCAAGTCGGTGCTGGGCTCCTGATGCCCTTGCTCCCCACCGCTCCTCCATATACTAATCCCTATTATTCAACACACCTCCTGCGGTATGATATTTGTCGGAAATGGTGTAGGTTTGTGAAAATTTATCCATCATCATGAAAAGGGTCTACAGGCTGGTCATCAAATCATTTATCGGTCCCCTGGTGCTGACCTTCTTCATTGTGCTGATAATACAACTGCTCCAGTTCCTGTGGTTATACATAGACGAACTGGCAGGGAAAGGTCTCGAAGCAGGAATAATGGCCGAACTATTGTTCCAGTTTACCCTTGTCTTTGTCCCCACTGCCCTGCCCCTGGCAATCCTTTTCGCAGCGCTGATGACTTTTGGCAATCTGGGGGAAAACCTCGAACTGACGGCTCTCAAATCATCAGGAATTCCGCTCCAGAAGATCATGAGACCCCTGATGATTCTCATAGCTGCCGTGGCCGTGGGCTCATTCTTCTTTTCCAATAATGTCCTGCCCTACTCAAACAGGAAATCGCGCACTCTCCTTTATGACATCCGCAACAAGAGACCGGAACTCAACATCCAGGCAGGTTCATTCTACAACGGTATCGATGGCTTCAGCATCAAAATCGGAGAAAAGGACCCTGAAACAAACCTTCTGAGAAGGGTGCTGATACACGACCACCGCGAGAAGAGGGGCAATGTGAACGTGATATACGGAGACTCCGGCTACATGAAGGTCACAGCCGATAAGTCGGGACTCATAATGACACTCTTCAACGGTTATTCATATACCGACCTGGCAGAAAAAACCAGGGTGGAGGCGGAGAAAACCTACCCCTTCAGGCGCGACTCCTTTGAACAGCAAACCGTGGTCATTGAACTCTCGGGATTCGACCTGCAGAGAAGCGATGATGACCTGTTCGGATCGCATTCGGCCATGCTCAACATAACGATGCTTTCTAAGTATATCGACTCGCTGAACCAGAGGTTTGTAATGAGACGCGATAACTACTTCACCGAATTCAACATCTCACATATTTATATCAACAGGAACCGGAACCCTGCCCTCCAGAGAAGCCGCCGGTCAGCCAGACCATTTGAGGTTTTTGAGACATACGACACACTTGAACACTTCCTGAAAAACATGGCAGTGTCGAGGGCTACCGAAAATATCAAAGAAGCAGCAATGTTCCTCGATCAGAAGAATGACGCCCTTCACAACGAAATCAAGAACATCAAACGATACGAAGCCGACTGGCACAAAAAACTGACCCTGCCATTTGCCTGCCTGGTGTTCTTCTTTATCGGCGCACCACTCGGAGCAATAATCCGAAAGGGAGGGCTGGGAACACCGGCAGTAATATCCGTGCTCTTTTTCGTAGTGTATTATGTCATCTCAATGTCGGCAGAGAAACTGGTGAAAGAAAACCAGGTCTCCTCTATCGGTGGAATGTGGCTGTCATCATTCATTCTTCTTCCCATAGGACTGATGCTCACCTACATGGCCACAACCGACTCGGTTGTAATGAACACTGAGACATACGCCAATTTCTTCCGGAAATTATCAGGCAAAATTAACGACTTCATCGCTGCAAGGAAGAGATGACCAAAGTCATGTAATTTTGAAATAAATACAGGTTTCAATATCCTGCTAATTTTCCTACTTTTACGCAATTATGGCACAGGTGTCAAACATCATAAAATGCTTTGGCAAAAA
>CAYVBH010000333.1:0-4424 GCA_964449015.1 uncultured Bacteroidales bacterium | reverse complement strand
GTTGGCCCTTTTTGCAGGTGGGCTTTGTAAAAGACCACCCCGTGTGGGGCAACAATTACCACGGCGCCATCATCCAGGGGGGCCGCACCCCCTCGCTGCCCATGGTGAAACTGCACATCAACCCGGTAAAATGGTTCGATTTCAACTACTTTCATGCCTGGCTCGTGTCGGATGTGGTGGACAGCTCGCTCACCTACCTGCTGCCCAACGGCGGACACCGTGATACTTATGAAAACAAATTCATGGCCGCCAATATGTTCACGATAACTCCTATTCAGGGGCTTAGCATTTCCTTCGGAAATTCCATCATTTACAGCGACCAGAGCGTGAACCTGGCTTACCTGATCCCCGTGTTCTTTTACAAATCGGTGGATCATACGCTGACCTCCGCTAAAATTGTCAACCAGAATTCGCAGATGTTTCTCGATATCAGCTCGCGGCTGATCAGGCACACCCATTTGTATGCCACACTTTTTGTAGATGAATTTTCGGCAACCCGGATTTCCGATCCCGAAACCCATAATTTTTCCGCTTACAAGCTGGGCGGCAGGGTGAGCAACTGGCCGCTGCGCAATGTGAGCGTCACCGGCGAATACTTCCGCTCAACGCCTATTACCTACAAGCACATTGTGCCTACCTGCACCTATGAGAGCAACAGTTACAACCTGGGTCCCTGGCTGCGCGACAATTCAACAGAATTTTTTCTGGCATTGGATGTGAAACCCCTGCCCCGGCTTTACACACGTTATTCCTTTACCAACGCCCGGCATGGGAATGAATATCAGTATGTTGATGGCAGGGCAGCTGTGGAATACCCCATTTTACAGGACAATACCTGGACCCAGAAAAGTCATTCACTTACGGTTTCGTATGAATTCTTCACGAACTGCCACCTCACGCTGGAGTACGTGAGCAGCAATACGAAAGGCTATGATGTGGACGGACAAACGGCGCAGTACTACCTGGATCGCTTCACGCCGGAGTTTTACCAGGGGAAGAAGAAAACGGTGAAGGTGATGGTGAATATAGGGTTTTAGGAAAATTCTCGCAGAATACAGAAGAATTTCTCGCAGATCATTTCTCGCAGATCAAATCGGATTGAGCAGATTAGCGCAGATTTATTGTCTCGTCATACTTCGACAGGCCTGCCTGCCGCTGGATCACTAACGCGTCATTGCGAGGGAGGAGGTACGACGACCGTGGCAATCTCTTGTTATTCGCTACTCAATTGAGATTGCTTCGCTCCATTTCATTCCGCTCGCAATGACGGTTACTACATGATTAACTTCGTCGATCTCCGCTTCACGCCAGATTGCTACGCTTCACTTCGTTCCGCTCGCAATGACGGCTACTTCCATACTGCTCCTGTCACTTCTACTTGTCACCTGCCTGCCGGCAGGCAGGCTTGTCACTTTTCCTGTCTTAGATCTTCGATCTTCGATCTTCGCTCTAACTCTCGATGTAGAAGATTTTCTTACATTTACTCAAAATCTGAAATTATGAAAAAGGTATTCCGTTTCTTTCTTCAGGGACTGTTGCTGGTGGCTCCCACAGCCTTTACCATTATGGTAGTATACTGGCTTTTCGACCTCATGGATGGTCCGATCCGCAACCTGATCAAGGAACTCTTCAACGTACAGATCCCGGGGGTGGGCCTTGTGGTCATGTTTTTCCTGATTTCGCTCATCGGCTGGGTCGGGCAGTCATTTCTTTTCAAACCCATAGGGCATTTGGTAGACAAACTTTTTGAAAAGGTGCCGGCCATCCGCATGATCTACAGTGCCATTAATGATTTTATGAACGCATTTGTGGGTGAAAAGAAGAAGTTCACCAAGCCGGTGATTGTGAAGGTCAACATGGTTTCGGAACTCGAAAAGATCGGCTTTATTACATCAGAGGACCTGACCGATTTGGGTAGTGAAGGCAAGGTGGCTGTTCTCTTCCCGCATTCCTACAACTGGTCGGGTGAACTATTCATTGTGCCCAAAGAACACGTGAGACCACTGAACCTGCCTCCCGGCGAAGTGCTGAAGTTTGCCCTTACCGGCGGAGTGACACGTGTATAATGGATTAAAATTTTGTTATCTTCGTAGCCACAGGTAAATATGCTGTCCATGAAAATCAGGTTTCCGATCAGGCCGGTTAGCTTGCTGACAATCTTGTTGTTGATTGCTTCCGCTTTGCCTGCGCAGCAGGAACTCGCGGAAGAGAATTCGGAAGCCCTCAGGCAGCTTGCCAGTACACGGGACACCTCACGGATCAGTTTGTTGCTGGACATCAGTGAAGAGCTTTTGAAAACCCAGCCATACAAGGCTTATGGCTATGCGCGCGAAGCGCTTGTTATGGCAGAAGATCTGAAGGACCCCTTGCGCATTGGCTGTGCCAACAGGGCCCTGGCCCGGATTTACACGCTTACCGCGGTGTACGACAAGGCGCTGGAATACCTGCTGACTTCGCTCAGGCAGTTTGAAAACCTGGGTGACACTGCGCAAATGGCCGTTTGCCTTGATGAGCTCGGTGTGATATACCTGTCGCTGGGCGATTTTTCAAAAGCCCACAACAGTCTTTCTCATGCGCTGGAATACAATAAAAAAATGTCCAATACCAGGCAGATCGCCCGCAATTACATGAATCTGGGCTCGAACTACCTGAATGCCGACACCATTGACAAAGGTCTTTCCTATCTCATGGTTTCGCTGATGATTGCCGACAGCCTGGGTATGGAAAAAGAAAAAGTGTCGCTGCTCAATAAAATAGGCTATGGTTATGCACGCACCGGCCGTCATGAAGAAGCCCTCCGTCATTACTACCATGTGCTTGAAATGCTGGGTGACAAACCCGATAACCTGACACGTTCCGAAGCCATGGTGAACATTGCCGAAGGTTACCTGAGCCTGAAAAACTACCCGGTTGCGTTGAAATACGCCTCTGATGGTTACGAGCTTGCCAAAACCGGGCACTTTTACACTGTTTACCGCAACGCTGCCAAAATATTGTCGGAACTGCACGCGGCACAGGGAAATTACAGGCTTGCCTACGAATATATGACCACTTACCGGGCTGTATCGGATTCCATTATGAATACCGAAAAAGCAGAACAACTGGCCCGGATACAAACGCTATATGACCTGGATCGGATTGAAGAGGAAAATACGCTGCTGCGACAGGAAAACCAGCGGGCCAACAGGCGGATGCAAACCCGCACCATGGTGATTATACTGATTACCTCGCTGGTATTTGTGCTGGCTGCGTTGCTTTATGCGTTGAACAGGATGAATAACCGGCAGCTGGCTCTTAATAAAAAACTTGCTGTGCAAAGCCGGGAGATGGAAGCGCTGAATGACCTGAAGGATAAGTTTTTCTCGTTTGTGGCCCACAACCTGAAAAACCCGTTCAACACGATCATGGGATTTTCTGAGCTGATGCGCCGTGCTGCCGATTCAAAGGACCAGGAAAAGATTACCCAATATTCGGGCCTCATCTACGACCTTTCAACACAGGTGCAGAAGGTGCTGACCAACCTGCTCGATTGGTCGCGCCTGCAGCGACGCAACTTCGAGGTGAAATTTGAAACTGTGGAATTGACCAGCCTGATCAAAGATGTGGTGGAAATGAACAACAAGGAGGCTGCCCGGAAAGACATCAACCTGAACATCAACACCACGGGAAGCGTGTTTGTTGTGGCCGACAGGGCCATGATCACCACCGTGCTGCAGAACCTGGTTGCCAATGCCATCAATTTCACACCCGCGGCCGGGCGCATCAGCATCGACTGCAAGGTAAAAGACAAGAATACCGAGGTTACCATTACCGATACAGGTATCGGCATTTCGGGTGATAAGCTGGAAAAATTATTTGACTTCGATTTTTCACAGGCCCGCACCGGATCATCGGATCACAGCGGGGCCGGACTGGGGTTGGTGATCTGCAAAGAGATGCTGCTTAAAAACGGAGGGACGATCAGCGCCAAAAGTGAAGCCGGTATGGGCAGCAGTTTCACCTTTACCCTGCCGGTATCTATCCGTCATGATGAACTTGCCGACGAACAGGCAGCACATGCCGAAAAAACGCCCATGGATGTGGTCGACGACCTGGTGATGTCGGCCAACCCTGTTGGTGAGGAAGTATCAAAGGCTTTTTCAAACCGCGTCATCCCCCTATTCGACGAGGTGTCGAAAGTGCTGTCGATTGAAAACCTGGAACGATTTTCAAAGACGGTGACGCAAACCGGGGAACAATACAACCTGCCTGCCCTAACCGATTTTGGAAAATCTCTGGCCACCCTCACCCTGGGGCACCAGATTGACCAGATCATTAAAATGCTGCCCCGATTCAGGGAATATCTCGACAAAACCATGAAACCTTGATTCAAGTTATGTTGAATGACCTGCCCCATATTAAACCCGAAGTGCTGATTGTGGATG
>CAYVBH010000332.1:0-4455 GCA_964449015.1 uncultured Bacteroidales bacterium | reverse complement strand
AAAATTTAAAGGGACTCAAGCTCGCTTGAAGTCCCTTTAAATTTTAAAAGACCCCCAGCGCGAAGCGATGGCGGGGATTTATTTTCTTTTGCTGGGATCTCCCCCAGCGGATCACGCAAGTAATCCAATACAACAGAAACCCCCAGCGCGAAGCGATGGCGGGGATTTATTTTCTTTTGCTGGGATCTCCCCATGCGGATCACGTCAGTAATCCCTTCAGAATAGATTTCTCCCCAGCGCGAAGCGATGGCGGGGATTATTGTGAGGCTATTCCTCAACTACCGACACTTCATTCACCGGCATTTCTTTGTCCTTATGCGGAGCATGCGGATTCCATCCCAGTGTCAAATAAAGCATGAAAAAACCGGCAATATAAGCCAGGGTCACATGCCACCCTTTTTTAACATATTCCAGTGTATTTTTGGCTTCCGGGTACATATTTGACAGCGCCACACCCGCTGAAGATCCAAACCAGATCATCGATCCGCCAAAGCCCACGGTGTATGCCAGAACACCCCAGTCGTAACCTCCCTGTTCCAAACAAAGCTTGGTAAGCGGTATATTGTCAAACACTGCAGATATGAACCCAAGAGCAAAAGCAGTCCATGCTGATGCCGGTGGCAGTTCATCAACCGGCATGAGTGAGGCGCAGGTTACCAAAGCCATCAGAAACACAGTCCCCATCCAGGCATTTTTCATCTCGTGCCACGGAGTTTTTCTGAAGAAGCCGCCAATCAATATACCAATCCATACACCTAATGCAGGAAAATCGAGGGTCCAATTTGTAATAATGGCACATACCAAAATCAGAAAAACGATCCCAATCCTTCCCCAGTCAACCTGTATGTTTTTATTGGCACTTCTGATTATGGGATGATACCGTTGCTGCTGAATTGCCCCCACAACACCGAAAATTGCCAGTGCTGCAAATGAGGCAACAAATGCATGCAGCACATGTAAAGGATTTACTCCGTCTATCCACATAAGGGTGGTGGTGGTATCGCCAACCACACTTCCTGCACCGCCGGCATTGCTGGCTGCAATAATTGCCGCGAGGAAGCCGATGTGAACCTTACCTTTGAAAACTACCATGGCAATAGTTCCACCAATCATGGCAGCCGCTATGTTATCAAGGAAGGAAGAAAGTAATGCTATAAAAAGTAGCAGGACAAAACCACCTTTCCAGTCATCCGGAAGGTAATTCGGTAATATATTTGGGAATCTTGACTCTTTGAAATGCTCGGCCAATATGGCAAATCCGAAAAGCAACCCGAGAAGATTCAGGAGTATTCTCCATTCACCCTCTTTGGTAGCAGTGCCAATGATGTGTTCACCCAATGAAAAATCAGTGAAAATATACTTTGCAGCCAGTATGACAACCAAACCTGTAAGGGCAACATACATTGTTTTGTGATGAAAAACAGCCACGCCTACCAAGGTAAGCGCAAATAGAATAAATTCAATTCTGATTCCACCTATTGCAGGCATATGGCCATCGGCAGCACTAATAAATTGACTCAAGAATAGAAGAAAAGCCGAAAGAAAAGCAGTTTTTAACAAACGCGATGTTGATTTCATTGTGACAATTCTGAATGGTTTATATTGATTTTGATACAAGTTGTTCACACACACACTTTAGGCTGTATCAGCATTTTATCTGTAAATAGCCTGTTTCTGTGAAATGGCATGAATCTGATTTTAGGGTGCAAAAGTACTTGAAATTATTCACACCAACAATTCTGAAACAAAAAGGATCTTTCCAATCCGTTCTTTTTCAGTTTAGGGTAAAAATGCTTATATTGAGGACAAAAGTCTGATTAAAAAATAATCATTACACAAAAATATGCACCAGATTATTCAGGTAGATGAGAAGAACTTAACCGATTATCCCCAGGTAATTTGCTTTATTAATCCCAACAACAAGTATTTCCGGATGAAGATCGACTGGTTGAAAAAAAGATTTTCAGAAGGTCTGACCCTGAAGGTAATTAAGCCGGATCAGGCCGGCAAGGTTGCGGGATATATCGAATATGTGCCGGGGGAATTTGCCTGGCGTGCAGTGGATGCTTCGGGTTATATGTTTATCCATTGTCTGTGGGTTTATCCCAATAACAACAAGAAAAAAGGATTGGGTTCTGCCTTGCTGGAAGAAGTAGAAGCAGATGCCCGAATGGCAAAAATGAAAGGTGTGGCGGCAATTTCCAGCGACGGATCATTCATGGCCAACCGCGATCTCTTCGTGAAGAACGGTTATGCCGTGAAAGAAGAAAAGGAGAAATGTCAGTTGATGGTAAAGAATTTTTCAAAAGATCAGGCTGTTTTGGGATTTACCAGCACCGCTGATGCCAGGTCGAACCTGAAAGGCTGGCATATGATCTACTCCAGCCAGTGCCCCTGGGTAGCGCGTTTTGTTGAAGAGGCAAAACCTATTATTAAGAAGCATCAGCTTGACATGAGTATTCGGGAACTCTCAACTGCCCGTGAGGCACAACAGGCGCCTTCAGTATATTCCGTCTTCAACCTGATCAAGGATGGCAAACTGCTTGCAGACCGCTATATATCAACTACACGTTTTGAAAATATTCTGAAAAAGGAATTGAAATAAGAAAAAACAGCAATAGTTATAATCACCCTTTATGTTCAACATATTATAAATCTTTTGGTTACTTAATTGTTGGTAATTTAAAATATATTCGTATATTTTAATCCTTTTTTATAGTTATCTTTGAAATACTAATTACATTCAATCATGGCGAATGGTATTACTCATGGTCCAGTGGTGTCTGCTGAGAAGTTGTATCCTGAATTGTATGTTGACTTTAATTCTGCCGGGAACTTAAAGTTTATCCAGGAATTGCTGGATTCAAGTCCTCTCATATCTGCTATAGTCAACCAAAATCGTCAGATCATCATTTCAAACTTCCAAAAACACGAGATTTCCAAAAACAAGAGCATTGAAGAATTGATAGGAAAGCGACCCGGGGAGATTTTATCATGTTTGAACAGTAAAAAAAACGGGACCTGCGGTACTACTGAGAATTGTCAACTTTGTGGTATTAATCAAACGCTTAAACAATCGCAATTACAAAACAGAATAATTACCGGAGAGTGTCGGTTAACTTCGGTTGAAAATAACCTCGCAAATTTTCATGATTTTAAGGTTACCTGTGCTCCTGTTTATTTTAACGGAGTCATGTATACCTTCCTGAACCTTGAGGACATCAGCAATGAAAAGCGAAACCTGGCTCTCGAGAATATTTTCTTTCACGATATCATGAACCGGTTGGGTGCTTTCGCTGGAATTATCGAGGTCATTAAAAGAGAGAACCTGCAGGAGAGTCTGCATGAATATATTGATCTTCTTGAAATCATCGGAGAAATGGTAATTGAAGAGATCAAATTCCAGCAGGAACTCAAATCAGCTGAAAACCATGAACTTATTTTGGACCTGAAGGAACACTATTCGTTTGATATCATTGATTCTGTAAGAAAGCAGATCCTGTATAACCCGGTGATGAATTCCCGGAATCTGGACACCACAGGTTGTAGTAATAATTTCAAAATAAAAACAGACAGTACATTGCTAAAAAGAATCCTGCTTAATATGACAAAAAATGCGGCTGAAGCCACGCCGCAAAAAGGAACAATTACCTTGTACTGTGCTCAACAACCGGGGAAGGTGCTTTTCAGCGTACACAATCCCGGCGTGATTCCTTCTGAAGTCAAACTTCAGATTTTTCAACGGTCATTCTCTACAAAAGGTTTGGGAAGAGGCCTTGGTACATATAGCATGAAGCTTTTTGGAGAAAACTATCTGAATGGAAAAGTATACTTCACCTCGGATGAAATATCGGGAACTACTTTTACCATTGAGTTACCTTGCGGAATTGAGTGCAAATAATGCACTCTCCATCATCAGGAAAAATGCCTGAGCTTCGGTTGATGTACCTGGTTTATCAAAGAATGGCGATCCACAGGCTCCCTGCACTATACCGTCAGCATCAATCTTTGATCTGGCAGCCGATCGCATGATATCTGCCTTTTCTTTATATGAAGAATTGAGCCAGCCGGTTTTCACCCCGGTGTAAATCGCAAAGGCCAGCATCTGGCTCAGGTTGGTTTCAACAAAGGAATTACTGTCATCAACCACATCATGAAAAAGACCGTCAGGTCTCATGAAAGCCAGACATCCGTCAATGACTTCTTTTCCGTAAACAGCCAGTTTAGCGTACAAATCCTTTCTTTCCGCCGGCAATAAATTCATGATCTTCGCAATACCTGCAGCAGTCCACCCGTTACCCCCACCCCATAATTCTTTTCTTGAAAAATCCATTTTCTCATCATCCCATTGGTGGTGGTATAATTTCTTTTCCGGATGCATCAGGTACTTCCGGAAGCCCTCAATTTGTTTCACAGCTTCATCAAAGTCGCCCATATGCGCAAGAAAGGGTGCTG
>CAYVBH010000331.1:0-4456 GCA_964449015.1 uncultured Bacteroidales bacterium | reverse complement strand
GCTTGCAGTGAATTGATTTTCTTGACGCCTTTTCTCAGAGGCGGATCGCGTTGCTTCAAGGATGTTGTAAAAATTCTCAATCTATGCGATAAACAATCAGGTATGTGTTTCTGTCAATCCGGGGTCGGACTAGGAAATGTGTTCAACATAGTATTATTCACTACATTCGCTTTTAAACATGTTTGTAAAGAAATGTAACTGAAATGAAAGTTAAAAAACCATCCATTCCCCACTCAGACTCAGACCTTCATGGCTCTTCAATATATAACCGGGTGCGCACCGGCCTCGATTCGGAGTCGTTAAAGGCGGCAGTAACCGAAATACTGCTGTACCAGCAAGGCCGCACCAAAGATAACGCATCACTCAATGATGTATACATGGCGGTTTCGCTGGCGGTACGCGACAGGATCAAACTGCGCGAAATCACCACCATGGAAAAAGCCTATCAGCATAAAGATTTACGTATTGTCAGTTACATGTCCGCCGAATTCCTTACCGGTCCCCAGCTGGCCTCAAACCTGATCGATCTGAATATCTATGAGGAAATGAAACAGGCTGTCACAGAACTGGGCTTCGATTTCGATAAGGTGGTTGAACAGGAGGAAGAACCCGGGCTGGGTAACGGTGGCCTTGGCCGCCTGGCTGCCTGCTATATGGATTCATTGGCATCACTGGGTATACCTGCCATAGGATATGGGATACGGTATGAATTCGGGATCTTTGACCAGGAGATTATTGACGGCTGGCAGGCCGAAAAAACGGATAAATGGCTGCGAAAAGGAAATCCCTGGGAAATAGCACGCCCGGAACTTGCAACCGATGTAAAATTCGGGGGTTATTCGGAATCCTATACGGACGAAAATGGAAAAACCTGTTACCGTTGGATCCCTGATTATCTGGTCAGGGGAATTCCATGCGACACGCCTGAAATGGGTTATAAAGCCACTACTTCCAACTTTCTCAGGCTTTGGAAATCGGAAGCGGTGGAAACATTTGACTTCTTTTCGTTTAACAGGGGCGATTATTATAAAGCCGTTGAGAATAACATAAAATCAGAGAATATCAGCAAGGTTCTGTACCCAAATGATGAATTGCTGGAAGGGAAAAAACTGAGGCTGAAGCAGCAATACTTCTTTATTTCCTGTTCACTGCAGGATATGATGAGGATACATTTAGGCTATGGCGGAAAGCCTGAAGACTTTCATCAAAGATTTGCCATACAGCTTAATGATACGCACCCGGCCATAGCTGTTGCAGAATTGATGCGGCTGCTTCTTGATGAATATAAACTTGATTGGGAAGTAGCATGGAACACAACCTGCAGGACTTTTAGTTATACCAACCACACGCTGCTTCCTGAAGCGTTGGAAAAATGGTCGGTTGCACTTTTCAGATACCTGTTACCACGGTTGCTGGATATTATTTTTGAAATCAATTTTCGCTTTTTGCAGGAGGTGAGCAGGCGCTATCCTGGCGATAATGAAAAACTGTCGCGGTTATCCATTATTGAAGAAACCGGTGAGCGTTATGTAAGAATGGCAAATCTGGCCTGTGTTGCCAGTTATGCCATCAACGGGGTAGCGGCCTTGCATACGGAGCTGCTTAAAAAGCAAGTCCTGAAGGATTGGGTTGATCTGTACCCGGATCGTTTTTATAATATTACCAACGGAGTCACTCCGCGCAGGTTTGTGGTGCTGAGCAATCCGTTACTGAGCCGGCTCATTACAGATACGATTGGCGATCAATGGCCGGGCAGACTTGAAGATTTACGAAAGCTTGAACCCTTTTCCAAAGATGCGGTCTTTATTGAGAAGTTCAAAAAGGCTAAACTGGAAAACAAAAAACAACTGGCTGCCATCATACACAATTTAACAGGGATCAGGGTAAACCCGGCCTCGTTATTTGACATCCAGGTGAAGCGCATTCATGAATACAAAAGGCAACATCTCAATTTATTGCACATACTCACTTTGTATTTGCGCATTAAAAACAATCCGGGTTTAAAACTGGTACCCCGGACATTCATTTTTGGCGGTAAAGCAGCTCCGGGTTATTATATGGCCAAACGCATTGTCAAGCTCATTAACTCGGTGGGAGACCTCGTTAATAACGATCGGGATGTGAGTGACCGGATCAAAGTGGTTTTCTTTCCCAATTTTAACGTAACCAATGCACAACACATATACCCGGCGGCAGACCTGTCGGAACAGATATCCACTGCCGGAAAAGAGGCCAGCGGTACGGGCAATATGAAGTTCGCCATGAACGGCGCACTCACCATCGGGACCCTCGATGGTGCCAATATTGAAATCAGAAGTGAAGTAGGTGATGATAATTTCTTCCTCTTCGGGTTAACTGCTGAGCAGGTTGATGAAACCAGGCGATGTGGTTATGATCCGCACTTCATTTATTCACATAACACGGAACTCAGGCAGGTATTGGATTTGATTTCTTCGGGCATACTTTCCAATGGCGACAAGGAGTTGTTCAAGCCCATTGTTGACAACCTGTTATGGAACGATCCCTACCGATTACTGGCTGATTACTCGTTGTATATTTCTTGTCAGGAGAAGGTTTCAGCCACCTGGGATAATACCATGGAATGGAATGAAAAGGCAATTCTGAATGTTGCCAGGATGGGGAAATTCAGCAGTGATCGATCAATCACTGAGTATTGTGAAAAGATCTGGAAGGTGAAACCGTTGGTGTGAGAGCCAAGATCCAAGATCTAAGATCTAAGATCTAAGATCCAAGATCTAAGATCTAAGATCCAAGATCCAAGACTGGGACGAGTGTAATGTTTTTCGCAGAATATATTTCTCGCAGACTTCCGCGTCATTGCGAGGGAGGAGGCACGACGACCGCGGCAATCTTGGTATTTACTTATAGATTGCTTCGGTCGTGCCTCCCTCGCAATGACGCGTTACAGTGGCAGTAGCAGTGCCAGTAAGTCGCACTTTACCGGTTAATGATTAACCGTTGTTTTTTGAATCCATTATCAGTTGATATAAACACAAGATAAATACCCGAAGGAACGTCTGATACATCAATTGGAAAGGAATTTCTGCCTCGTGAAAAAGTGGTTGTCGGGACAAGGTATTTCAATTGTGTGCCTGAAATGCTTACCAGTGAAATAAAACCTGTTGAAGATACCGGTATGGAAAACTCAATGGTTGCAGCAGTATTTGCCGGATTCGGGTATATTTTGAATTCTTCCATATCAAATGTGGATTTACAGGCTTCGAAATAAATACATGTGGGCGAAAGCTCTTTTTGAGTTCCTTTATTACCTGTTGTGATATAAATATATTCACGCTTCAGCTGTTGACCTATTGATTCGGGCATGGCATCAAACAGGGCCATCGAAGGTTCAAACCAGAATATCTGATCTTGATACAGCATCTTTGGATAAACACTTTTTCTTAAATAAACAGGTACAAGAAATTGTGTTCTTTGCTGAAAATACTCAAAAGAATTCTTTTCCCTGGCATCACCCGGTCCTGTCCATTGTATATTGTTTTCTCCAAATTCATCGGATAGGTATACCAGTTTAATTTGTGATTTTCCGGAATTATTCACACTGTCATTGTTATTGAATACCAAAGCGTCTGCAACAATTTGCATGGTGTCGTTTCCTTCATGGATTGCGATGCCTTGCCCATTCGGGAAAAGATTAATTTCAAACAAGGGCGTGTTAAAACTTATCTCACTTTTTTTGAATGCAAACCCGAGCTTTTGTAGTTCCGATTTTGAAAGTTCTATCAAATGCAAGCCCTCTGTAATACTCTTTGCTTCATATTTTACCAAATCGGCATTCAGGTATTGCCTTTTCAGGGTAAAAATCTTTTTATAAACACCTTGCAGATATTGGTATTGTAGCGGCAGCTTACTGAATAGGTTATCAGACACTTTAAACCAAATGATCAGATTTTTGCATTGATTTTGATATTTAAGCTGGCTGCTTTTAATCATTACCGGCAGCAAGGTATCATTCATTAAATGAAAATCCTGTTCTTTAAATTCGTTTGGTGTAAAGGTTGTTGTTGAAGTCGCTACCGGATAGAAATCAAAATCGGACCATCCTTCTTTTTTGTTGTGGGTATTTTCAGAAGGTGCTATATGGGTGGTTTCGCCGCTGTTTGATTCCCAACGGCTGTGAAAACAGGTTGTCTTGCCCTTGTAATTATTCTTATAGTACAAACCTGTCTCATCAACGAAGAATCCCAGCTTTTGCAGTTCCGAATCAGACAGACTAATAATAAAGCCTTGCCCGTCGATGGTTGTGTTGGGCGGCAATTGATTTTTATAAATGTTTTTATTCATATCAACTTCCGGTTTCGCTGCCGGAATAGTTGACAGGGAAATCTGGTTATTGTTTTGCTCGTTGTTAATGGCCTGTTGGCTGGTCATATCGGGGGCTTTTGTCGGTGTCAGCCAGCATAGCAGGGCTATTGCA
>CAYVBH010000330.1:0-4491 GCA_964449015.1 uncultured Bacteroidales bacterium | reverse complement strand
GCTACTCTATGGAAAATCTTCGTTGATCTACGCTTCGCGCCAGATTGCCACGCTCCACTTCGTTCCGCTCGCAATGACGGCTACTCTATGGAAAATCTTCGTTGATCTACGCTTCGCGCCAGATTGCCACGCTCCATTTCATTCCGCTCGCAATGACGGCTACTTCCTAACTGTAACTGCTATTGCCCCCGCTACTCGTCACTTGTCCCACTCGTCCCTTTTTACCCGCCGAAGCTTCAGCGAAGGAGGGTGTCCCTTGTCCCTCGTCACTTTTCCTATCTTGGTTCTTGATTCTTGGATCTTAGATCTTAGATCTTCGATCTCGGTTCTTGACTCTTGGTTCTTGGTTCTTGACTCTTACCACTTTTCCCCCTCCATAATACATATTTCTATATAATTCTTATATCTTTGTACACCTTTTTACAATCGGATTATACATTGTAATTGCTTGATATATAATGAGTAATAAGTATCCTGAATACAAGAGTTTCAATTTGTCTGCCATCAACAGGGAGATCCTGGGCGTGTGGAATAAGGAGAAAACATTTGAAAAGAGCCTGGAGCTTCGCAAGGGAAGGCCATCATACGTGTTTTACGAGGGACCGCCTTCGGCCAACGGCATGCCCGGTATTCACCACGTGATTGCCCGCACGATCAAGGATATATTCTGCCGTTACAAAACCATGAAGAATTTCCTGGTTGAGCGCAAGGCCGGCTGGGATACACACGGCCTGCCGGTGGAACTGAAAGTGGAAACCTCGTTGGGGATCACCAAGGAAGATATCGGCAACAAGATCAGCATTACCGATTTCAACAACAATTGCCGGAGCGATGTGATGACCTACACCCGCGAATGGGAAGACCTGACCATGAAGATGGGTTATTGGGTTGACATGGAAAACCCTTATATTACTTACGATAACCGGTATATTGAGTCGTTGTGGTGGCTGCTGAAGGAACTCTTCAAAAAAGGACTGCTTTACAAGGGATATTCCATTCAGCCTTATTCACCTGCAGCAGGTACAGGGTTGAGCACGCACGAGCTGAATCAGCCCGGTTGCTACCGCGATGTGAAAGACACCACCTGCGTGGCCCAGTTTGAGGCCATCAGGGATGAAAGATCAGAATTCCTCTACAAGGGCATCGACACGCCGCTCTACTTTCTGGCATGGACCACCACGCCCTGGACGTTGCCTTCAAATACCGCCCTGGCGGTAGGCGCCGACATTGCCTATGTGCGCGTTCGCACCTTCAACCCCTATACCAATGAGCCGGTTACACTGGTGATGGCCAAGGAAAGGCTTCATGAATATTTTGCCGAAAACAATAAGGAGATTGCGGTTGAGGCCTACCAGCCGGGCGACAAGCGCATCCCTTACAAAATACTCGACGAGCACAAGGGCTCAAATCTCGAAGGCATCCGTTACCATCAGCTGATCAACTGGGTGAATCCCGGTGAAGGAGCTTTCCGTGTACTGGTGGGCGATTTTGTCACCACCGAAGACGGTACCGGTATTGTTCATATAGCACCCACCTTTGGCGCCGATGACTTCAGGGTGGCCAAAAAACACGACGTTCCGCCGTTGATGGTGGTTGACAGGAGCAAGCGCCAGGCTCCGCTGATCGACCGTAAGGGCAGGTTCTACAGGCTCGAAGATCTGCACGAATCGTTTGTGGCTTCACATGTGAATGTGGATGAGTATAAGGTTTTTGCCGGGCGCTATGTGAAGAACGAATATGATCCGGAGCTGGGTGAAGATGATGCCACGGTGGATGTGGACATATCGGTATACCTGAAGAAGAGCAACAAGGTATTCCGCATAGAAAAGCATGTGCACAACTACCCGCACTGCTGGCGAACCGACAAGCCGGTGTTGTATTACCCGCTCGACTCATGGTTTATCAAAACCACGGCATTAAAAGACAGGATGATTGAGCTCAACAACACCATCAACTGGAAGCCCGAAGCAACCGGTTCGGGCCGTTTCGGCAAGTGGCTCGAGAACCTGGTCGACTGGAACCTCTCGCGTTCGCGCTACTGGGGTACCCCGCTGCCGGTTTGGGTGAGTGAATCTGGAGAAGTCAAATGCATCGGTTCAGTGCAGGAACTGAAAGTAGAAATTGACCGGTCGGTTCAGGCCGGCTTTATGAAGAGCAATCCGCTGGCAGGATATACCGAAGGCGATTACGGGAAGGCAAATTATGAAAAGTTTGATTTGCACCGGCCTTTTGTAGACGAGATTTTCCTGGTATCGGACACCGGCAAAAAGATGACGCGTGAGCAGGACCTGATCGATGTGTGGTTTGACTCGGGAGCCATGCCCTATGCCCAGATGCATTACCCGTTTGCCATGAAAGATCCGGAATTCAGGAAGTACTACCCGGCCGACTTCATAGCAGAAGGGGTGGACCAGACACGCGGCTGGTTTTTCACGCTGCATGCCCTTGCCGTGATGCTGTTTGATTCCGTTGCTTATAAGAATATAATCAGCAACGGGTTGTGCCTCGACAAGAACGGGAACAAGATGTCGAAGCGCCTGGGCAATGCCGTTGACCCGTTTGATGTGATCGGCAACCACGGTTCCGATCCGTTGCGCTGGTACCTGATTACCAATGCCCAGCCCTGGGACAACCTGAAGTTCGACATTGAAGGGGTGGATGAAGTAAAGCGCAAATTTTTCGGCACACTCTACAACACCTATTCCTTTTTCGCTCTGTATGCCAACATTGACGGTTTTGCCTACCGCGAGCAGGAAATTCCGGTAGCACAAAGGCCCGAGATTGACCGGTGGATCATTTCGCTGCTCAACACGCTGGTGAAGAATGTGCAGTCGTATTACGAAGACTATGAACCTACCAAGGCAGGAAGGGCCATACAGGATTTCGTAACCGAGAACCTGAGCAACTGGTATGTGCGCCTGAACCGCAAGCGCTACTGGGGCGGTGAACAGTCGGATGACAAGCTGGCTGCCTACCAAACCCTTTATACCTGCCTGATCACCGTGGCCAAACTGGCTGCGCCTCTTGCCCCGTTTTACATGGACAAGCTGTACCGCGATCTGAACCATGTTACCCATAAGGACAATGAGCTTTCGATTCACCATGCCACCTTCCCTGTTTCAGATGAAAAGCTGATTGACAAGGAGTTGGAAGAAAGAATGGAATTGGCCCAGCAATTGTCGTCGATGGTGCTCGGGTTGCGCAGAAAGGTAAATATTAAAGTAAGGCAGCCCCTTCGCAAGATCATGGTGCCGGTGCTGGATGCCCAGTTTATCAGCCGGATGGAAGGGGTTAAGCACTTGTTGCTCAACGAGGTGAATGTAAAACAGCTGGAGTTTCTGAAGGACACTTCGGGCATTTTGGTGAAGAAGATCAAGCCTGATTTTAAGGTACTTGGCCCCAGGTACGGAAAACTGATGAAAGAGATTGCCCAGGCACTGAGTCAGTTTGGCCAGGAAGAGATTGCAAAACTCGAAAGCACAGGAAGTTATGAAATCAGTGCCGGAGGGCAGCAGATTCTCCTGACACCCGGTGATGTGGAGATCACATCGGAAGACATTCCGGGTTGGCTGGTTGCCAGCGAGGGCAGGCTGACCGTGGCGCTCGACGTGAACATTACGCAGGATCTTAAGGATGAGGGCATTGCCCGGGAATTTGTGAACCGCATTCAGAACCTGAGAAAGGAAAGCGGTTTTGAGGTGACCGACAAGATTTCGGTTGACATTCAGCGACATGATCACATCAACAGTGCTGTTGAAAACTTCACCGATTACATTGCTTCCCAGACGCTTGCGCGATCCATCACGCTGGTGGATATGGCAGATATACCGGGGGCTCAGGCGGTTGAGATTGACGACAATGTGATTACCCATATTTCGATCAGTAAGATTTAAGCACGTTACAGTGATTTTATAAGAATATTTTATTTACATTTAGGTACACAAAAAACTCATGGACATGTCAGAAAAGACCAGGTATTCCGATGAAGAACTTGATGAATTCAAGACCATCATTCTCGACAAACTTGAAAAAGCAAAAAGGGATTTTGACTTGCTGAAGAGTGCGATTACACAAAGTGAGAGCAACGACACACAAGATACTTCGCCCACATTTAAGGTTCTTGAAGAAGGTGCCGCCACCCTGTCGAAGGAAGAAGCAGGCAGGCTGGCACAGCGGCAGCAGAAGTTTATTCAGCATTTGCAGGCAGCACTGATCCGTATTGAGAACAAAACTTACGGTATTTGCCGTGAAACAGGCAAACTGATCAGCAAAGAAAGGCTCAGGGCAGTTCCTCATGCCACGTTGTCGATTGACGCCAAACAAAAACAGCGTTGATCCGGTAGCTTATGAAGATCCCAAACGGAGTCAAGGCAGTATTGCTGATTGTGCTGGTGCTGGTTATTGACCAGATTGTCAAGATCCACATCAAAACAAGTATGACTATCGGGCAAAGCATCCCGGTATTCGGTAACTGGTTCCAGATCCGCTTTA
>CAYVBH010000329.1:0-4523 GCA_964449015.1 uncultured Bacteroidales bacterium | reverse complement strand
TCAGCAGCGGCGGCGTTTTTGGTTACTTTTGGCGCTGTAGCCAAAAGTGACAAAAGGATTCGGGGCGAAGCTCCCGGACGAATTGAAAAAAAAGAGGGTGTTTCGCAACTGAAACACCCTCAAGGATTAAAATTTTCGGGTACTGATCGAATATTATATTCGTTTCACATTCACTGCATTCAATCCTTTTTTTCCTTGCTGAAGCTCGAATGATACATTATCATCTTCCTTGATTTTGTCAATCAGGCCCGACACATGAACAAAGTACTCGTTGCCTGATTCAGCATCCTTAATAAATCCAAATCCTTTGTTTTCATTAAAGAACTTTACTTTACCTTCTTTCATAGCATTAAATTAAATATTATATACAAAGTTATAATTAAATAATAAATTAACCTTTACTTATCCGGGCAAAAAAAATAAGATTTTTTATTTTTGTGCAAAAGCAATATTGTGAATAATAGGGTTTTATATCTTCTGTACCAGCTATATAAATGGTTGTTCTTCCTGCCATTTGCCATGATCAATACCTTTTTTTTCGGAATTCTTGCTGTTGCAGTTTCTTCATTGGTAAATCAACGCGTGGGCAGTTATTTTGGGGGAGTGATATGGTCTCGTGTCAATGCATTCTTTACTCCGGTTCGGGTTCAGGTTGCCGGAAAACAGTATATTGAAAAGGACCGGTCGTATGTGATCATTTCCAATCATCAAAGTCTTTATGATATTTTTGTTGTATATGGCTGGTTGGGAATCGACATCAAATGGGTGATGAAGAAAGAGCTGGCCAAAATTCCCGGTGTGGGTTTTGGAAGTAAAAAGGTCGGGCATATTTTCCTCGACCGTTCCAACAGCCGTGTGGCATTGGAAACCCTGAATGCAGCCAAGAAGAAACTTGTTAACGGCACTTCTGTGGTCATCTTTCCCGAGGGAACCCGAAGTGTTACCGGACAACCAGGAACATTCAAGAAGGGAGCTTTCAAACTTGCTTTTGATCTGGGGTTGCCTCTGCTTCCGATTACCATTTGTGGCACCAAAGACATCATGCCCACCGGAACCCTTGATATCAAACCGGGCAAGGTACAGATGATCATTCATAAACCGATTGAAATCGGGGAATACCATGAGGAATCAATGAAAGAACTGATGGACAAGGCTCGTATGGTTATTTCGGGTCCTCTTGAAACGGCAGCTTCTTAAGCCTCCAATATGCCGTTACTGCCGTCAGAAGAATGATCAGCACAGTAATATAAACAAAAGCAGGTACCGGAAGCGGATCACCACTGGCATAGGAATGCAATCCCGACAGATAGTAATTCACACCAAAATAGGTCATCAGAACCGATCCGATTCCCAGCAGAGATGCCAGGTTGAATGAATAAATGCCTTTTAAACCAGGTATCAACCGCATGTGCAGGATGAAGGCATAAACCAGCACGGTAATCAGAGCCCAGGTTTCTTTTGGATCCCAACCCCAATAGCGTCCCCAGGATTCGTTTGCCCATATGGCTCCAAGGAATATGCCAATTGTCAGCAGGAACAGTCCGATCATCAGAGACATCTCAAGAACTCCCGTTAATTCCCTGATATTCAATTGTAAGTAATTATTACGTTCAGCCGTTCTCAGGATTATCAGCAAAAGGTTGATAAACGCAAGCAATGCGCTCAGTGCGAAGAAGCCGTAACTGGCAGTTATAGTGGCCACATGCATAACCAGCCAGTATGACTTGAGAACTGGCACCAGGTTGGTTATCTGGGGATCCATCCAGCTTAAATGGGCTACAAATAGGATCAGGAAGGCCAAAATTGAAGTAACACTTAACGCAATGGATGACCGCGAGGCAAAAATGAGTCCCGCCAGCACAGCAGCCCATGCCACATAAGTAAGCGCTTCATAACCGTTGCTCATAGGCGCATGACCCGAAAGGTACCAGCGTAAAACAAGTCCAATTGAATGTGTAACAAATATTAATATTAATAAGATAATAGAAATAGTTACCGGAACCTTTAGTTTAAGTCGGGTATAAAACAACCCGGTAAACTGAAGCAGCAGCAAGGTTAAGCCTAATAATCCGTAATACTTTGATATTCTTGAAAATATGTCGATCTTGTTCATTAAAATTTCAAGAGATATCCTGGAGGAATCCGGAATGACGGCGGCACCATGTTGATGCTGGTACTGTTCAATTGCGCTAAGAATATCGTCGGGTGCTTTCCAGTTGCCTGAATTCAGACTTCTCTGAACCTCCTGAAGGTATAAATAGAATATGTTTTCGACTATAACCGAGTCTTGATGCGTTGATTTTACCCGGATGCCTTGATGGTTGTACCAGGTGTGGGTACTGTCTCCCGTAACCGGGAACAGGCGCATGAATTCTCCTGAAAATACCAGGTAGGTGATATTGACTCTTTCATCGAGCCGGATGATTTCATTGTCAAACTTGCTCCGGAGTGCGTTTTTTTTCCGGTAGGCCTGTTCCAAATAACCTTGCAGAATGTATTGATCATCCCTGAAGAAGGCTGAGAAGGCATGGCATTTTTCATGCGATCCTAAAATATCCTGAATCTGCGGATGCGTGGCGCGAATAAGCGGTTCATGTTGCCAGACATCAGGACTTGCCATCATGCCCAACATTACCTGGTCGGAATTCAGACCTTTATAAACACTATTGCGGTTTATTTTGCGCAGAATTTCGTTACTCAAAGTATTCACAGGCTCAACACGGCCCCCGTTATCCTGTACCGGCATCTTCCCAAACCGGGCAGCATGCTCCCGGCTTACCGGAACAAGTTGCTGATCCCGTTGAGCAGGCTGACTAATGGCAACGACATGCATGAACAACAACACAAACAAGGCCATCCCTTTTTTAAGGCTCCTGAGTTTTCGAAGTTCCGCCGAAAGCTGGCCAAAACGGTTGCCTTTAAAAAACAAGCTAAACAGCATACCCAGGCCGGCCAAAAAGTAACCCAGGTATGATATGAAGGTACCCAAACGGTCACAGTTTACAGACAGAATTGTTCCTTTCTCATCGGGGTCATAGGAAGATTGATAAAACCTGTAGCCCTTGTATTTCAATATGTTGTTCATATAAACAAGTTGCCTGGCCTGATATTTCCGTTGCATATCGGTGAGCAGCACATCACTTTCAAAGGAAGAGGGACTCCGGGAACCGGGATAACGCTCAATGTTGAAATCAAAAAGTTTTAGCTCAAATGGGAACTCCCTAAATATTGATCCATAACTAATTAAAAGATCAAGATTATTTAAGCTCACCTGCTCTGGAACTCCCGGGACACCGGTTTTGCCCCACACGTAAAACCTCCGGGTTTGGTCACCTGATGTCAGTTCCATTTCAAGAGCATTCATCATGGATTCCAGGGCTTCATGAGAGCTCCGGGGTACTTGTTTTCCGCTGGCAAGAAACCTGTTGAGCACAATCATGTGCTCACCAAAGGTGTAAAGCTGATGTAAATGAAAAGGGTGTACCTGGTTGCTCTCAAGTATGGCGAAGGATTCCCCGGTCATATTGGCCAGGGTAACCGGATACGGGGCTTTAAATGCGAGTGTATCTCCACTGGAAAATAGAGCTACTGCCTGTGAATCAGACGCAGGTACGTCAAATACAAACCGGATCTGACCGATTGTTCTGATTTCCCCCGAAGCTATCAATTCACTTTTTCTCCCTGATGAATCGGCGTAAATAATTTCTGCAAACGGCTTGCCCTTATCATCGCTTGTGATATCGGGAACAGCATTGAAAACGACCGATTTGCAAATTAGCCTGAGGCTATTTTCGTGGAACCGGACATCCCTGCTGAATTTGTTGCGCCCAATTGGCGTGAAGAATACCGGAAAGTTATTTGATTGACTTATTGACGTTGAATCAGCTTCGGTTATTGTAATAAAGGCTTTGTCGGTCAGGAACCGGTTGGTGGCCTGTCCCTCCCTCAGTGCAACCGTTCCTTCTGTTCCGCTGTATCGTGTAACAGCGGCACCGGCCAGAATAATTACAAAGGCCAGATGAAAGGTCATTACCGGTAATTTGGACCGGGTGTAAAGTTTTCGGGTAAAAATGCTGCCAGCAAGATTCACCGCAGCCAGCAAAAGAAGAACTTCAAACCAACGGGCGTTATAAACAACAGCTCTGGCCGTTGCGCTCCCAAAATCATTTTCAATGAATGTGGCAATGCCAATGGATACAGCAAATACAATGATAATCACAGCCATAAAACCGGCTGAAAAAAGGATACGTGCAAACTGTTTCATTGTCAGACAGCATGAATAACTAAACCAAACAGGAATTGCCATCCCATTTGGACCAAATTAATAACAGCGTTAAAATACTATTTTTCTTTGAGCTTATCTGAAAAGACTTTTTTGAATTTTTCCAGTTTGGGTGTAATCACGGTTGAGCAATAAGGTTGGGAGGTATTCTGAAAGTAGTATTCCTGGTGATAGGCTTCTGCTTTATAAAAAACTTCGAATGGCACAATCTCGGTTACAACTGGATCTTGCCATATTCCGG
>CAYVBH010000328.1:0-4542 GCA_964449015.1 uncultured Bacteroidales bacterium | reverse complement strand
TTCACCACCACATAATCGCCCCATGGCTCATATTTATCAAGGGTTCCGCAGCGCCAATACGGAATTTCATCAAGCGTCATACCTCCCGCAAGAAATGATGAAACCAGTGCAATTGGAAAACCGGTAGCCTTTGAAGCCAGGGCAGAAGAACGGGAAGTACGCGGATTGATTTCGATTACAACAACCCTGCCGGTTTTCGGGTCGTGGGCAAATTGTACATTGGTACCACCAATTACCTCTATGGCTTCAACGATACTGTATGCATATTTCTGCAATCGTTTCTGCAGCTCAGTAGAAATGGTCATCATGGGGGCAGTGCAGAATGAATCACCGGTATGAACACCCATGGCATCCACATTTTCGATGAAACATACCGTAATCATTTTATTGTTGGCATCCCGCACCACTTCAAGCTCAAGCTCTTCCCATCCCAGTACCGATTCCTCTATTAGTACCTGGTTGACCATACTGGCCGACAATCCACGGCTCACTATTGTGCGGAGTTCCTCAACATTGTATACGAGTCCGCCACCAGTTCCGCCCATGGTATAAGCGGGCCTGATCACAACAGGATAGCCTAATTTTTCAGCAACTTTCTCGGCATCTTCAATGGTGTTTACGGCCGTACTTTTTGCCATTTCGATACCCAGCCTTTCCATAGTGGCTTTAAAAGCTACGCGGTCTTCACCCCTTTCAATGGCATCAATATTCACACCGATTACACGCACGTTATACTTTTCAAGAACTCCGCTTTTTGCCAGCTGTGACGAAAGGTTAAGAGCTGTTTGCCCGCCCAGGTTAGGCAGCAGCGCATCAGGCCTTTCCTTTTTGATGATTTCGGTAAGGGCATACTCATTCAAAGGTTCAATGTAGGTAGCATCGGCCGTACCGGGATCCGTCATGATGGTAGCCGGATTGGAATTTACCAAAACAATTTTATAGCCAAGAGATCGTAACGCTTTACAGGCCTGAGTGCCTGAATAGTCGAATTCGCATGCTTGTCCGATGATAATGGGTCGCGACCCAATGATGAGTACCTTATTAATATCTTTAATCTTGGCCATAGTAATTTAGGATTGTTCAGGTTCAAATAATCCGGCAAATATACCCTGCAATCCATAAATTCAAACACGCTGTTCGTAAAAATTTATAAAAACACCCCGGCGGATAGTAAACCGCCAACCCCTGACAGGGTTTTAAACCCTGTCAGGGATAGAATATTTTAGTCGGCTTTTTGTTCCTGTCCCTGAATTTTACCCAGGGAGGCCAATCCGCTAAAAACTCCAAGGTTCATGGAATCGAGGGCAGAACTCGGCACAATGATCAGGGAACCTTTTTCCTTCAATCCTTCCCCGATATAGTTCATGGCACGCAGTTGCAAAGCCACCGGATTGTTGATGTATTCTTCACTGGCCTTGGCAAACTTTTCAGCTATTTCAGTTTCCGCTGTGCCCAGGATGACACGCGCCCTCCTCTCCCGTTCAGCCTGAGCCTGCTTGCTCATGGCATCGGCAAGCCCCTGGGGTATGGTAATCTCTTTTATGCCCACATTCTGGCAAGTAATTCCCCAAGGGTTGGTGCTTTCATCCAGAACTACCTGCAGCGCCGAAGCAATCTTCTCCCGGTCCTGCAACAATTCAGCCAGTTCATGTTTTCCGATGATGTCACGCAGCCCGGTCTGGGCCAGGTATTCGATGGCAGCATTGTAATCCTGCACTTCAAGTGCCGATTTTTCCACATCCCATACAGTCCAGTAAAGCACCGCAATCACATTAACCGGAACCGTGTCTTTGGTCAGCGTCTGCTCAGCCTTAAAATCAGTTACCCTGATACGCTGATCGATATAATCCATGATGCGATCGATAATGGGTATGATCAGGAACAAACCCGGTCCTTTCAATCCGCGGTATTTTCCCATTCGAAGCACCACAGCTTTTTCCCACTGGTCTGCTATCTGAATTGAAGAGGCGAAAAGCAGGGATATCACCAACAAGGCAACCAAAACAGGAGTGGTAATAATCTCAAACTCATACAAAGCAACCCAAATCGCAACCATTATAACCAATATGGTTAAGGAAACAGGATTGAATAAGTTCTTGGTGATCATTTTAGTTTTCATGGCGATTATGATTTTGAAGTTCGTGAATGATTTCCTCAATGGTAAAACCATAGTTGAAAGCTATGGTCATGAATTCCCTGCAGATGTCCTGGATTTTAACCTGTTTTTCCTTTTCTGTCAGGCCGATTTCACTTTTGTTGATGAAAGTACCCGTGCCCTGATGGGTATCCAGGATATTCTGTATTTCCAGCTCTTTGTAAGCTTTGGCCACTGTGTTCAGGTTCACCTTAAGCTCCACAGCAAGCGACCTGACCGTGGGCAACTGCTCCCCTACCTCCAGCTTGCCCGAAGCAATGCCAAACCTGATCTGATCAATGATCTGCCGGTAGAAGGGAGTTCCTGTTTTTGGATCCAATACAAATTTTATCATTGTAGTATATTATTATTGTATTAGTTTAATAGTACAAATATATTATACAAATTTTTAGAATGCAAGAAAAATTCAATATTTTTTTAAATGTTTGAAATGATATGACAAAAACAACTTTTGTTGTTTCTTTACAAACGCATTTACAAGGTAATTCATGAGCAAGGATGATCGGCATACATACCGCAACGAGGGAAAAAACTCGCTCATTCAGCTGCTCAGGCCCTATTCGGGTCTGGTAGGACTTCTTGTTTTGTTTACCGTCTTGGGAAATGCGCTGAATTTGCTGATCCCGCTCATCATCTCACGTGCAATTGATTCCTTTGGTCACGGTGATTTCTCAATTAACACAATTGTTCTGAGGTTCACCCTGGCGGCAGTTCTGATTATGTTTTTCAGCTACCTGCAGGGCGTCGTTCAGACCTATGCAGCTGAGAAAACAGCAAGAGACCTTCGGGAGCGTGTATCCGGAATTATTTCACAGCAGTCCTATGCCTATGTACTCCGGGCAAATCCTTCAAAACTGCTGACGAACCTCACCTCCGATATTGATTCTATAAAAACATTCGTAGCACAGGCAGTATCCTCAATTATTTCTTCCCTGTTCATGCTGGTAGGTGCCAGCGTATTGCTGCTGCTGATCAACTGGAAACTGGCACTGGCCGTGCTATGTATCATTCCTATTGTAGGTACCGCTTTTTACATTGTGCTTCGCAAAGTCAGGGTGTTGTTCAGAAAAAGCCGCGAGGTTATTGACTGGCTGAACCGTGTAATTAATGAGAGCATACTGGGTGCTTCACTGATCAGGATTCTCAATTCGCAGATACCAGAATACCGCAAATTCCTTGATGCCAATACCACTTCTAAAGATCTTGGGCTATCCATTCTCAGCTTGTTTGCTGCACTCATCCCCATTATTAATTTTGTGGCGAGCCTGGCAATAATTACTGTATTGGTTTTTGGAGGCCACCTGGTGATATCGGGCAACATGACGCTGGGTAATTTTGCAGCCTTCAACAGTTACATTACCATTTTGATCTTCCCGATCATCATTATCGGATTCATGAGCAACCTCATTGCACATGCAAGTGCATCATATCAACGGGTAAGGGAAGTACTTGACACCAAAGAAACAGAAGAAGCAGGGAATTGCACAGACACGATTTCGGGAACAATTGAACTTCGCAATGTGACCGTAATTTATGGCGATAAACCGGCGCTGAATAAAGTCAACCTGAATTTCAGCAGCGGTTCCAATACTGCCATAATTGGTCCCACAGCTGCAGGAAAATCTCAACTGCTTTACCTGCTTACGGGACTCATTAAACCTACGCAGGGTGAAATCCTTTTTAATGGAAAAAGCATAGAGGCTTATAGTAAGGATGATTTCTACAGGCAGGTTGGCCTGGTATTCCAGGACAGTATTATTTTCAACCTGTCGGTACGCGAAAACATTGCCTTCAGCCAGCAAATAGCCGATGAAGTGCTTGAGAAAGCCATAGCAACTTCAGAATTGAAAAGCTTTATTGACAGCCTGCCCGAAAAGCTGGACACAGTGATTTCCGAGCGGGGAACAAATCTTTCAGGGGGCCAGAAACAGCGACTGATGCTGGCCCGAGCGCTCGCGCTCAACCCAAGGGTTCTGTTGCTGGATGATTTTACAGCCCGCGTGGATCAGGCTACTGAAAAGCGCATCATGAACAATATCCAGCAGAATTACCCGGGAATTACAATCATTGCCGTTGCACAGAAAATAGCCTCCATCAAAAATTATGAACAAATCATCTTGCTGATGGAAGGAGAAATTATTGCAACCGGAGACCACTGTACACTTTTGGAAACCTGCCCGGAATACATGCAGATATATAATTCGCAACGCACCACCAGTATTTATGGCGTATAATCTCAATATCAATAAAGATGAGCAGGCGAAGCGCACCAAAACATTTGCTGCGCTTAAAAAACTATTGCTTATTCTTGCCGGAGAAAAAAGGAACCTGATTACGGCACTCATTGTCATTCTGATCTATTCAGTTATTGTTCTTTTTGCTCCCCT
>CAYVBH010000327.1:0-4605 GCA_964449015.1 uncultured Bacteroidales bacterium | reverse complement strand
TCATGCTTAACCAGCTTGCCGGTAAGGTACTTGTCATAACCCACCATATCCATCAGGCCATGTCCGCTGAAGTTGAACAGGATTACTTTTTCCTTGCCTTCTTCTTTGGCTTTCTTTGCTTCACGAATTGCACCGGCGATGGCATGGGTAGTTTCCGGCGCGGGAACTATGCCTTCGGTACGCGCAAAAAGGATTCCGGCCTCATAACACTCAATCTGGTCAATGGCCATCGGATTAATCAACTTATCTCTGAGAGCGGCTGATACCAGCGGGCTCATACCGTGATAACGCAGTCCTCCTGCATGTATGGGCTCAGGTATGAAACTATGACCCAGCGTATACATGGGCAGCAAGGGAGTCATCTTGGCAGTGTCACCATGATCATAAAGGAAGGGCCCGCGTGTGAGCGTGGGACATGATGTGGGCTCCACAGGAATGATGTCGATGCTGGCACCATGCAGCTTTTCATAAATGAAGGGGAACGAAATCCCTGCAAAATTACTGCCGCCACCAACGCAAGCTATCACCACATCGGGAAGCTTCTCACCGAATTTTACCAATTGTTTTTTTACTTCTTGTCCAATAATGGTCTGATGCAACATCACATGGTTCAATACGCTGCCCAAGCTGTAACGGGTTTTGCCTTCGGGGTCTGTAACTGCAGCTTCCACAGCTTCGCTGATGGCAATACCCAGGCTACCCGGAGTATCCGGCATCTTGGCAAGAATTTCCCGGCCGATGTTGGTTTGATTACTCGGACTCGCAATGCAGGTGGCACCATAAGTGTTCATCAGCAACTTGCGGAAGGGTTTCTGGTCAAAACTGATGCGAACCATAAAAACCTTACATTCCAGGCCAATCAATGCACAGGCTTGCGAAAGGGCGCTACCCCACTGACCCGCACCTGTTTCGGTTGTGAGCTTGGTAATTCCAAATTGTTTGTTATACCAGGCTTGCGCAATGGCGGTATTCAATTTGTGACTGCCGGCAGGAGAAACACTTTCGTTTTTGTAATATATCCTGGCCGGTGTTTTCAGGGCTTCTTCAAGTTCAAAAGCCCTGACCAGGGGAGTCGGACGGTATATTGACAACATCTCAAGTATTTCTTCAGGGATGTCAATCCAACGTTCGGTACTTACTTCCTGCTCAATCAGGTTCATGGGGAATACCGGAGCCAGCATTTCGGGTGAAATGGGTTTGCCGTCGGGTCCCAGTGGGGGCTGCATGGGTGTGGGAAGATCAGGAGCCAGGTTGTACCATTGCCTGGGCATTTCATTTGCCTCAAGATATACTTTCTTAATTCGTGTCATAGAAAATCAGTTTGAAATTAATTACAGGTTCATTCAAAAATGAGTGCCCCGAAATTAACTTTTTAAATCAAAAATTCATAAAATTACAGGGAAAGTTTATAAAATTTCAGAAAATGGCAGAAAAAAAGCGTAGTCTCCTGACTACGCTTAGCGAGGGACTGCGCTGATTGTTTTGAATTTACCGCTGCGCCAGGTAGCGCTCGGCCTCAATGGCCGCTGAACAACCTGAGCCGGCAGCAGTCACCGCCTGGCGGTAAGTTTTATCCTGTACATCGCCACAGGCGAAAATACCGGGAATATTGGTGCGAGGTGTTCCGGGAACAGTTTTGATATACCCGGTTTCATCGGTTTCGATATAAGGCTTGAAAATGTCGGAGTTGGGCGTATGCCCGATAGCCAGGAAGAAACCGTCTATCTTGATTACTTCTTCGCTTTCATCCGGCTGTCCCATGCGTTTGATGAGCACAGCCTCTTCCACTACCTGTTCACCACGCAATTCTTTTGTGTTTCTTTCAAACATAACCTCAATGTTGGGTGCATTCATTACCCTCTTCTGCATGATCTTTGACGCCCTGAGAAAAGGTTTTCTGACAATGAGATACACCTTCCGGCACATGCCGGCAAGGTATAAAGCCTCTTCACAGGCAGTGTCTCCACCTCCAACAACCGCCACATCCTTACCTCTGTAAAAGAATCCATCGCATGTGGCACACGCAGAAACTCCGGAACCCTTATATTTTTCTTCTGATTCCAGTCCCAGATACCTCGCAGTAGCCCCGGTGGCAATAATCACCGTATCCGCTTCAAATGTGGTTTTTTCATCAATAACCACCTTGTGCGGGTTACCTGAAAAATCAACTGAAGTAGCTATTCCCCAACGAATGTCAGTTCCAAAACGTGCGGCCTGCTGCTCCAGGTCTTCCATCAGTTTCGAACCCGTGATGCCTTCGGGATATCCCGGAAAATTTTCCACTTCAGTAGTGGTGGTCAACTGCCCTCCGGGCTGAATCCCCTTAAACAGCAATGGCTTGAGATTGGCACGGGCCGCATAAATGGCTGCAGTATATCCCGCAGGGCCCGATCCGATGATCAGGCATTTCACATGTTCTGCGAGGTTTGATGGATTGGTCATATTTTTTTTATCAGGACTGGTTTCCAAAGGTTTAAATAAGCTCATATACAATTGTTTTAATTATTCCAGGCTTCATTCAGTCAATAAATATACCATTTTTTTTACGGCAAATTTTCATGACAAAATTACCTGATGGAATTAATGAATATTGTCTTAACTTCGTGAGGCGCATTGAGAATTTGAATAACAATTGATTATGAGGAAGATATATACGATTGGTGAGACGGTTTTGGATATTTTATTTAAGGATAAGGTTCCTGTTACTGCAAAAGCGGGTGGCGCCTGTTTAAACAGTGCAGTTACCCTGGGTCGCCTGAATTTGCCGGTATATTTCATCGGTGAATTCGGCATGGATGAAGTGGGCAATTTTATTGATCAGTTTCTGAAGGAGAATCATGTTTCAACACAATACGTTTACCGGTATTACGATGGGAAATCATCGCTGGCCCTGGCCTTTCTGAATGAAAACAACGATGCCAGCTATGACTTCTACAAGATATATCCCGAAAAGCGACTGGCATTGAGCTTTCCCGATATTCATCAGGATGACATTGTGTTGTTCGGATCCATCTATGCAGTTACCATTGAGATCCGCAGGAAACTGCTTGAATTCATTCAGGAGGCCAATAAGAAAAAAGCCATTGTCATTTATGATCCGAATTTCAGAAAGCAGCACCTGCACGAGCTGGCAAAACTGAAACCGCTGATATTTGAGAACCTGTCGCTGGCCAATATCATCCGGGGGAGCAATGAGGATTTTTCCTTTATTTTCGGTGCAAACGACGTCGAAGAGACTTATGCCGAAACAAGCCGGCATTGCAGAAATCTGCTTTATACAACCAATAGGAAAGGAGTATTTGTCAGGACGCCTTCTGTAAATCTGACATGCCCTGTCAAAACAATTGACCCGGTCAGCACCATTGGAGCGGGCGATAACTTCAATGCAGGCATCGTTTATTCACTCTACAAATACAATATCGGTTTTAAGGAACTGGAGACCCTGGATGAAAAGACATGGGAAAAGCTTGTGTCTACGGCAATTGAATTTGCCACCCACGTGTGCCTGAGTTATGACAATTACATTTCAAAGGAATTCGCTGAAGCTTACAAATTATAAGCTTAACAAACGGCAGCAATTATTTGCTATGCATGTGTTCTTCCAGCAACTTTTTAATCCGGTCGGGAACAGGCACTGATTTCTGATTGTTGAAATCGTAATGTACAAGGACTGCGGTTCCTTTTGCCCCGAGCTTGTTTTCCTGCCAGGCTTCCTGGTAAATTTCAAAAGATGACCTGCCGATACGCGATATGGAACTTCGGATCTCCACATCTTTTCCATAATAAAGCTGATTCAGGAAGTCTACTTCGAAACGGGCCAGGATCAGGTCCCATTTCTTCAAATCGAGATCGGGGTTGAAATATCTGAAAAACGGGTTGCGCGCGGTTTCAAACCACATGGGCACAATATTATTGTTGACATGGCCCAGACCGTCAATATCTCCAAAACGCGGCGTAATTGTTGTTGAAAGCATTGAATTAATAAACTGAAGTGAATGTATATTGTTAAAAGCCCATGAGTAGGTCAATCTGGTTCAGCTGTTCGCTGTTCAGGGATGATTCATTGCCCATAATGCATGTAATTATTGTCATTTTCGCGGCAGCTTCCAGAACTTCCATCCGGTCGAATGCCGTGAGCAGATTTTTTCCCAGGCACACAATGCCATGGTTTTCCAACAAAATTACGTTGGGAAATACGGGTGATTTTTCGCGATCATTACTTTTGCCTGTATTTTGTTTGGTTGCAGCGGCATCCGCCACTGCTGCAGCCAGTTCCTTCGTTCCCATCAGCGCATAAGGCACGGTTACCGGCGTTCCGAGTATTGCCCTGGCTTCTGCAGTCAGTGTACAATTGATTTCCTTCTTCATGGCAGTGAAACTACTTGCAACCGGAGGGTGGGCATGTACAATGGCATGCACGTCAGGTCTCTTCTGGTAAATGGCCTGGTGCATTTCACTTTCCATGCTGGGCTTCAGATCAGGCGTCAGATTTTTTCCTTTGAAGGTGATCATTCCGATCTGTTTCGGTTTGATCAACCCTTTGTCCAATGCCGAAGGCGTGATGAAGAAACCTTGTTCAACCCTATAGCTAATGTTGCCTCCTGA
>CAYVBH010000326.1:0-4611 GCA_964449015.1 uncultured Bacteroidales bacterium | reverse complement strand
CGATTTACTGAAAGAAGTTTACAAAATACAGGCAACTACAAAAACTAAAATTCCGAGGGAGTTAATCCATAAGCTTAAATTCGCATTGGAAAAGAGAGAAAAATCTATTAAAACTAATTCAGAATCAGTGTTAAGCGAACGGGAAATCGACGTGCTGAAACTAATTACCGGAGATTTAACGAATCAGGATGTAGCCGTTAAATTATTTGTTTCAGTAAATACTGTTAAAACACATGTTAAAAATATTTTCATGAAATTGGCAGTTGATTCCCGGATTCAAGCTGTTACAAAAGCAAAAGAGCTTGGAATAATTTAACTTTATCTCAGATTACTGTTATCTGATAAACGCATTTAATAAAAATCACCCTCCCGAATCACCCCCGAGGGTGATTTTTTTTTGATGGGTGCAACTGACTTTTGTAAAGGAATTAAACTAATCGGAATATGAAAGGGAAGACAATAATAAAAATTCAGGGGCATCTGAACGGAAAATGGAAGGATTGCTTTGATGGCATGACGATCAGCTATGAAGGGAACAATACAATTCTTACGGGAAATATTAAGGATGAGGCACACATGCATGGAATTCTGAATATTATCAGGGATTATAACCTGATACTTATTTCGATCAATCCGGGTGAAAAATTAAATCTTACTGGGTTTATCCTTTAATTAACATTTTTTACAGTTATGAAAAAATCAATTCTGGCAACATTTATAATTGCAGTGTTCACAACAATGGCTTTTAGTCAAAACCTAAGACAAACGGTTAGGGGTACTATAATTGACACTGACAGCAAATTGCCGCTCATAGGATCGACAGTGATAATAGTTGGTACAGATCCATTAATTGGTACTACAACTGATGTGAACGGTATTTTTCGATTAGAAAAAGTCCCTGTTGGCAGAATAGCAGTAAAAATATCTTACCTGGGTTATGATACTAAAACCATTTCTGATATAGTGGTAAACTCCGGAAAGGAGGTAGTCCTTGATCTGACAATGCAGGAATCTGTGACAACAATGGATGAAGTTGTTGTAAAGGCATACAAGAATAAAGGAGAAGCAATAAACGAAATGTCGAAGCTGAGTATACATTCAATTACTCTTGAAGAGACCAGGCGTTTTACCGGCGGGATGGACGACCCGGCCCGTGTTGTTTCCTCCTTTGCAGGTGTGGCCAGTACCCCTGGCGGAAGCAGTGATATAATAGTCCGCGGGAACTCGCCCAAATACATGCAATGGCGATTGGATGGTGCAGAAATGTCAAGCCCGTATCATTTGGATGACCAGAATGCTTCCTTTGGAGCGATTACAGCTCTTAACAATAATTTATTGGCAACCTCGGATTTTTATACCGGAGCATTTTCTTCAGAATATGGTGATGTGCTATCGTGTGTTTATGATGTTAAACTCAGAGCTGGAAATAATGAAAAGTTTGAAGCAACAGGAGGCATCGGCTTTATGGGTACAGAACTTACAGTCGAAGGTCCGTTCAAAAAGGGATATGCAGGCTCATACCTTCTTAATTACAGATACTCAACAATTTCCCTGATAAATAAGTTGGGTGTTGTTGATGTTCCGGGTGTTGTGGATTACCAGGATGCTACTTTTAAAATAGTACTGCCAACTAGAAGAGCAGGTATATTTTCGCTATACGGGTTGGGAGGTTTAAGTGGCTTTTCAATGGAGAATATGGGGCCAGCAGGTTTGTCCACTCCGGGCAGACCGACAACAAGTGCCCTCAACAGTAAAGACTTTTATAAGAAAAATTATCTGGCGAACCTCGGAGCTTCCCATACTGTGTCGCTTAATAGTAAAAGCTTTGTCAGGATGTCTTTAAATTACTCAGGGACCGGAGCTGACGATGATATTTTTGAAACTGATACCATAAGGATTCACAACACTGAAAATGATTTCTCAGTTGATTCCATCTCTCCCAGAATACACATGATTCAAAGTAGTATTGCTAAATCAACAATCAGGGGGGCAGTTACATACAATAATAAAATCAATGCAAAAAACAGAATCCTTTTAGGAACAAAATACACATTATACAGCTTCAATTACAATCAGAACATCTGCAATAATGAAGAAGCTTCAATGATAAACATTACTGACGCTAAAGCCAACTTAGGTACCTTACATAATTTTATTAGCTGGAAGCACAGCATAAATGAGAAAATTGATGTTGTGGCAGGCTTTCATAATATTAATATTCTGACAATCAACAGAAGCACTGTTGAACCAAGATTAAGTGTAAGCTGGAAAATAAACAAAACCAGTACAGTGCATTCAGGGTACGGCATGCACAGCACTTTAGAAAGTATTCATAACTATTATGCGAAAGTTCCAAAAAACGACGGCAGTTATTTTGAACCTAACAGGAACCTCGGATTGTTGAAAGCCCATCATTTTGTGCTTGGTTATGAAAAGCATTTTACAGAAAATTTAATGGGAAAGGTCGAGGTGTATTACCAGTACCTTTACAATCTGCCGGTCGAAAACAACGATACCAGCTATTATGCCACAATTAACGAAGGCATAGATTACAGGTATGTTGAACTTGTCAATAAAGGCAGAGGTAAAAACTACGGTCTGGAAATTTCAATTGAACGGTTTTTTGATAAAAATTTCTACTTCTTGCTGAATGGATCTCTGTTCGATTCGAAGTATGAATCGCTGGAAGGAACCTGGCGAAACTCAAGGTATAACAACAACTATATAGTTAATATTTTATGTGGGAAAGAGTTTAAAAATCTTGGTAGAAAACAAAACCAGATCCTTGCATTGAACACCAGGGTTTTCTTTGAGGGAGGGGAACGATATATCCCATTAATTAGAGATGCACAGGGAAATGTCGCAGTTGAACCCCAGGAAGACAGATACTTTGACTATAGTAAAGCGTATAACAATAAGCTTGATAATATTTTTCGATTGAATTTATCTGTTAGTTATAAGTTCAATAAACCAGGAGCTACACACGAAATTTTCCTCGACCTGATGAACCTGACAAACAATCAGGCGAGACTGGCGGAATATTATGATCCGGGCAAACCGGGTAAAGTTGGCTTCAGTACAGCGTTTGGATTTTTTCCAAACCTGATGTACCGGGTATATTTTTAATAAAAAATGGGATGTTCCTCATTAACCTGCCCGATATATGACACAAAAAAAGACAAGAATTTTAAGTGTCTGCAACCATGTGGATAGATAAAATAGTGTGTCATGGATATTTTAATCTGAAACCCTCAAAATTATTTTAAACAAAATGAAAGCAATTATATGCACAAAATATGGTCCGCCGGAAGTCCTTAAACTCAAAGAAGTTGAGAAACCGGAACCCAAAGACGATGAAGTGCTGATAAAGATAAATGCCACTGCCGTAACCGCAAGCGACATCTATATCAGGAGCGGACGGGTGAAATGGAGCATGATGATACCGTTCCGCCTGATGATGGGCCTAACAGGACCAAGAAATCCCATAATTGGCGAAGTTCTTTCCGGGGAAATCGAAGCAACAGGTAGGGCCATTAAAAGATTCAGACCAGGTGACCGGGTTTATGGTCTTACAGGTTTCAGTCTTGGAGCATACGCGGAATATAAATGTATGAAAGAGAATGATTCAACTAATGGTTGCATCTCACTGAAACCTGAAAATATCTCTTATGAAGAGGCAACAATGGCAGCCTATGGCGGATTGCTGGCATTTCAGTTCATGGAAAAAGCAAAAAACCGGCGGGGACAGGAAGTACTCATCTACGGAGCTTCAGGTACAACAGGCATCATTGCCATCCAGTTTGCCAGATACCTGGGTGCAAGAGTAACTGCAATATGCAGTACTGCAAATATTGAAATAGTCAAATCCCTGGGGGCAGATGCAGCAATCGACTACACAAAACAGGATGCACTCAATCCTCAAATTAAATTTGATTTCATCTTTGATGCTGTTGGCAGGAATAAATCATCTGGATTGAAGAAATCCCTTGGCAGGAATCTGACTGCTAACGGTACAGAGGCATCCATCGATGATGAAAACCTGAAACTTGATTCAAAACGGCTTGACCTTATCAGGAATCTTATTGAGACAGGTAACATAAAGCCTTTTATTGACAGGTGTTACCCCTTTGAAGAACTTGAAGAAGCTCACGAATATGTTGGAAAAGGACACAAGAAAGGTGGTGTTGCAATAACAGTATCTCCTAACAGTCAATAGCAAGAATATAAAATGGGACCTTTTCCACAGACCCGGGTCGTTCAGCCGGATTTGAGGAACAAACTAAAATCGACACAAATTAATTCATTCTATCATGAAAAAGTCAATTGTTTTATTAATCATCACCACCCTCTTTTTACAGAGTTGCGCTAAGGTGTATTACTCTCAGGACGCCAGATACCTTGCAAACTCTCATAAAATCATAGCCATTGTACCTCCAATGGTATCTATTGCTGCAAAAAAGAAAGTCGATGCTGCCGCTCTTATTGAACAGCAAAAAACAGAATCAATAAGTTTCCAGAGAGAAATGTATAGCTGGATGCTAAAAAGAAAAATGCAAGGAAAAATCTTTGTTGATATCCAGGATGTTGAGACTACAAATGCAAAACTGGCTG
>CAYVBH010000325.1:0-4615 GCA_964449015.1 uncultured Bacteroidales bacterium | reverse complement strand
AAGGTTATTTATGATGCTGCCCACGCCTTTGGTGTGAAGAAAAACGATTTACCCCTGGTTAGTTTTGGTGATTTGTCGGTACTCAGTTTTCATGCCACCAAGGTATTCAACACCTTCGAGGGAGGAGCCATTGTCAGTCATGATGCCGGGATGAAACGACGGATAGACCTTTTGAGGAATTTTGGCTTCACGGGTGAGATAACCGTCGCTGAACACGGTATCAATGGGAAGATGAATGAGTTACAGGCAGCAGTGGGGCTTGTGCAGCTTAAGCATCTGGGTGACAACATAGGCAAGAGGAAGGCCGTTGCGGACACATATACCAGGGAGCTGCATGGTGTACGCGGCATTAAAATACTGATGCCTCCTGCAGATGTAAGAACAAATTACTCTTATTACCCCATACTTATTGATTCAGATGAATATGGTCGTACAAGAGATGAACTGTACGAAGAACTCAGGAGTCACAATATTTACAGCAGGCGGTATTTCTATCCGCTTATAAGCAAGATGGACACATATTCACAGTTGCCTTCATCGCAGTCGGAGAATCTTCCGGTTGCGATGAAGGGGGCATCAAAGATATTGTGTCTGCCAATTTTCTCAGAACTTAATCTTGCTGAGGTAAAAATGATTGCATCACTTATAGCAGGCTTAAGATGTTGAAATTAGCTGTGATGCAACCATATATCTTCCCTTACCTTGGGTACTTTCAACTGATACAAAGTGTAGACAGGTTCGTTCTCTATGATGATGTTAATTATATTAAGGGTGGTTGGGTTAATCGCAACTTCATTCAGAGGGGTGGTGTAAAGCATTTATTTACAATTTCTCTTGAAAAAGCCAGTCCCAATAAAAAGATAAACCAGATACTGATAAAAGACACTTTTAAGAGATTTCTGAATACCATCAGGCATTTTTATTCAAAGGCGCCATTTTTCGGATCGGTTTTTCCTTTATTGGAAGACATTGCCGGGTATAATGACAGGAATCTGGCCAGATTTGCCGGGAACAGCATTATTTTACTTTGCTCTTATGCTGGTATCGAAACGGAGATTTTATACTCATCAGAGATTCGGGAAGAAAAGTTGCTTTCCGGGAAAGAACGGCTGATAAACATTTGCAAGATATTAGGTGCCTCAGTGTATATTAATTCCATTGGTGGGGAAAGACTGTACGACAGGGATGATTTTAAAAACAATGGAATTGAATTGATTTTTCTGAAACCTGATTCAGATAGGAATTGCCACGATCAAACTGGTATTGTGACACATCTTTCTATTATTGATGTTCTTATGTATAATTCGCAGTCCCAGATAAAAACACTGCTGAATCAATTTTCACTGGTCTGAAAATATTAATAGTCAATTAAACATGGCAGCTAATTTCCGTTTCATCTTAAAATGACAGGCATGGGCAATAGTTTGGATAATTTTTCAGATACATACAGAGATAATAAAAACATTTATTATCATGATGTTGAAATTATTCATAATTGGTATGAGAGGAGAATTCTTGAATTGGCTGGGAATGAACTGTCTGTGCTTGACCTTGGCATCGGCAGAGGCACTTCCACTTTGACTTTTTCTAGAGAATTCAAACATTTTATGGTTATTGAGGGATCAAAAAAGATAATTAATGATTTCAGGACAAAAAACCCGGAGTCCAATGCAGAAATAGTACATGCCTTTTTTGAAGATTTCAACACCGACAAAAGATTTGATGTTATTATTATGGGTTTTATTCTTGAGCATGTCAAAGATCCACATTTCATTCTCAGGAGGTACAGTAGCTTTTTAAAAGATGAAGGGAAGGTTTTGGTATCTCTACCCAATGCGGAGGCCCTGAACAGAAGGCTTGGCTTTTTTGCTGGGTTGTTACCTGATATTACCTGTCTTTCTGAAAATGACCTTGCTCTGGGCCATCAACACTATTTTACAGTCAACACATTAGAGGAACTTGTTACAAAAGCTGGCTTTACTGTGATGCTTAAGGAAGGAATATATTTGAAGCCATTTACTACCAGCCAGATGCTTAGTCTAAATTTGAGTCCAGATATAAAAATAGCATTGTGCAAAGTAGGCACTTCATATCCGGAATTGTCTGCAGCAATGTTATTTCAACTATGTAAAAAGTAAAGAATTCAAATATGGCAAAGAAGTATCCTCCCCGGATTTTAATTTCAGCGGCATTAAGTACTCCTTCCAGGGCAATCGCCAGGTCTATCAGGCTGAGTAAGAGATATGGTAAAAGTTATCTTGTTGGAACTGATACATTAAATGGTTATTATGGACTCTACGAAGGCTTGTTTAACCGTATTTACAAGGTACCTCGGTATACTCATGAATCATATAGGGATGTTCTCCTGAAAATTTTAAGAGATGAAAAAATTGATCATGCTCTTATCTTGCATGAGCTTGAAGTTCATTTTTGGGCGCAGACTGGTGATAAACCAGAAATTATAAGGGTTCCTCCTGCATCCTTTACAGGATTTTGCATAAGTAAGAAGAAATTATATGAGAGACTACGAGGGACTGGATATGTGCCAGATTACAAGATAATTGATTTTAGTGGCAGTGATGTTAATCTGAACTGGGAATATCCATTTTGGGTTAGGGATGTAAGTGAAGGGTCTGCAGGGGGTAAAGGAGCTTTCAAGATTGAGTCAAAGTACAGGCTGAAGGCCTGGAAGGAATTCTTTAATCCGGGATCAGAAATTATGATCTCTGAATATCTTCCTGGGAGAAATCTGGCATCACTTGTAATACTTGAAAATAATATTCTGAGAAAGGCGGGAACATATGAAAGACTAACATATTTGTTGAGCCAGAATTCTCCATCGGGGATTTCCGGTCAGATTTCAACTGGCCGTTTGTTAAATGAAAAGTATATTACAGATATTTCACGTTCAGCCATTAATAAGCTAATCAATGATGGTGATTCGGTTACCGGGTTCCTGACAGTCGACTATAAGGAAGACTCAAAGGGTGTACCAAAGATCACAGAAATAAATCTTAGACCGGTTTCGGCTGTCTCATCTTTTACGCAGGCAGGTTTTAATATGGTAGAATTTTATATAGATATCCTTTCCGGTAATAAGCACTTGTCTGAAGAAATGGAGCATCAGTATCCTGAAAACAATTTGATACTTAGGGAGGTAGATGGACTCCCAATATGGATTAAGGATAAGCCGAATATCGAAATGGGACTATTCTTTTCTTAGGTGAATGAAGGGTCATCATTTCAAATTCCTGAGATGCCGGGTTTCACTTGTATGAAGTCATTAGACAAATAGAATGTATCTTATCAAATTCAAAGCTATTCGGGGTGAGTGCTAAACTCGTTAGTATCTGCTGCCTTGCATACAACCATGGCAGTTTTATAAAGCACACAATTGAAGGCTTCTTGAATCAGAAAACGGACTTTCCTGTTGAAATTATCATTCATGACGATGCATCAGAAGACGATACTCAACGAATTATTAATCAGTATTATAAAAAGTATCCTGAATTAATTCGACCGATAATCCAGGTTGAAAATCAATGGAGAAGGGGTGTGCGGCCATTCGTAAGTATTGTTTATCCATTGACAAGAGGTAAATATATTGCGTTGTGCGAAGGTGATGATTACTGGACGGATCCTTTTAAACTACAAAAACAGGTTGAATTTCTCGAAAACAACCCTGAGTATGCCTTGACGGCGACTGATATAGAACTTATAGATGTATCTGGTAGTCTTCTTGAGCCAAATGCGATGCTATTGAAGCAAAGGACATTTTTAAAGCCTGATGTGGATTTTTTTGATCTTCTCAACAATAATTTGATTAACACACTTACTGTATGTTTTCGCAAGGATGTTATCAGGGACGAAGCAGCGAGAGCCGTTGCCCCGGATTACTGGTTTGTGCTTGATAAATGGCTCTGGTTAAATATCGCAATTGGACATAAGATCAGGATATTTAAAGATATTACAGCAGCATATAGAATCCAACCCGCGAGTGTCAGCCATGTTGACTCGTTCTTTCGGATACGGGAAGACAATATCAGATATGATGTTCTGGGAAGATTTATTGAAAAGCAAGGATTGAAGAGACTTGGGAAGCATCAGTATGAGGCTGTCGCTAAAACTTGCTGTCGCTTGCTACTGTCACATAGCCTCCAGCCTAAAAAGAAAATTGTAGTATTGAAATGGGTAATTTCTGAGTGGTCATTATTTATGGCAGTCTTTATTCAACTTTTTAATATAGTAGCCCAAAAAAACGAATAAAAACCTAATAATGGTCGCGGTAATCACTATAAATTATAATCTTTCTGTACATACTGTTGAGTGCGTCGACTCGGTACTCGCTTCCGACTATAACGAGTTATCAGTCTTTCTCGTTGATAATGGCTCGGAAGAAGATGACTACCAGACGCTCGCCATACATTACCACGACAACGGACGGGTAAGGCTGCTCAGAATAGAAAAGAACTGCGGTTATGTGAAGGGAATAAACCATGGCATAACTGAAGCTTCACGGATAAACCCGGACTACTTCCTGATACTGAATAATGATACCCTTATCGATAAGCCTGCAATATCTTTCCTCGTTGACGCCGCCGTGCGCCATGAAAAC
>CAYVBH010000324.1:2525-4654 GCA_964449015.1 uncultured Bacteroidales bacterium | reverse complement strand
ACCTATATTATCAACAGGTTACAGGCATATGATGATAAATACTCCTTTATGGTGCACGTTAGCTCTTCAGACTGGAACCAGTTCGAACGTAAGCTGGAACAGTGGTTGAAGGATCTTCAACGTCTCCAGGAGTCCCTGGAAGCGCCAGACGACGAACTTGAACTATGGAAGAAACGGAAACGGAAGAAAAAGACCTGATCTTTCGGGTGTAGATGGATAACTGTACTCAACTGTTTTTCTTCTTAAAATAATTAAAACAATTTTAAAAGAGTGAGCTTAATTCATAGTAAAACTCAACATCCTTACCCATTGTAATAGTAATAAAATCAAGCCTTCCCTGTTCTAAATCTCTCATATTTTTATGATTACGATGAAATAAGAATTAAAATATAAGATCTTTCTTGTAGCCACTGTAACCATCAAAACCCTATAATGACGTCCATCTTTTACATGAACTATCAAGGACTGTTTCATGTGGCTTCAAAGATTTCATCAACCAAAATCCAGGATAAATGTAAAGCTGATAAAGAAAGCGAAGCTGAAGTCAACGTAACTAACTCCATCCTCCCTCATTCATCACAATCTTCTCTGGTTACTGTAGCTGGTAAGCTTTTTTCCTTCCTATAAAATTCACACGTGGATGAATTTCATTTTTTTACCTGAAGGAATTGTTGGATGGTCACTGTAGCTCATGAAATAGGGGGTGTTTTAGAGGTCTGAGAGTGTATCGAGGTTTTAATTTAGCTGGTACATAAGACCCTTCGAAGAGATCATCATAAAGAAAAAAGTGAAGACCGTTGTAATGTTGATGTAGTCAAATGTAGCTTCCTTCTTATATCTGTTCTTCTTTCCTGGTGTTTTTTTTAAGTTCATAAGCTGGAGGAATTATATTTTCTTTTTTCCCTGAATGAAGATGAGTTCAGGGACTATTGTAGCTTTTGACATAAGGAGGTGAGTTTTTTATTAAGACCTGATAATGACGGGATGAGGGGGTTTCTTTTATTTATTATGGGGCTTTTTTTATTTCATGATAAAAAATAAAGATGAAGATCTTTAATGGGTGAGGGCTTTTTTGTTGGATGAATGGATAAGAACCAATGAACCAACCCACCTGATACCCGATGAAATGAGGATTCATAAGTGTTTCAACCAGCCTAAAAGTTACAAGGACAATGGTATTTGTACTTTCATTGGACACAACAACAGCCCCAGGCTGAACTTTTAATAGCCCTTTTTACGCGCTACAAGGACGTTCAGACGAAGTTCTGATCTTGAAGAGAAAGATCGTATAGGGATAGTTGTAGCGTTGAATTAAGAGCCCAAAGAACGGTCTATAAAGGATTCTTATAAATTTATTGAACATTCGTGTGGACCGAAAGATGATAATGCTGACATAGGTTAGGTCATAAAAGCTCCAAATAAAATAAGTGAAAAGTGTCGTCTCGATGATCGGACTACCCCTGGCTTTTTTTATTTTACGGGGACCGCTGCCTGTTCTCCAGGAGATTATATTCTTTTGAAGTCGAAGGTCTGACGGCGAGGATCCTGAAAGAAAAGTTCTGTGAAGGTCAATGTGTCCTTCCTCACCAGGTCGGCAAGACCAAGGGTTGAGGACAGGCTCTTAAGAGACGGGCTGCAAGGCAGGGGGCTTTTATGGACAGCATCAAAAGAAGCTGGGGTGGCGACAAAATAGAGCTGAAGGGAAAAATAAAGGCTTTGGGAAAGAGTTAAAGATCTTGGCAGGGCTTATGAAGCTTCCTTCTGTCCCTTGGCTTCAGGGAGCGTTAAAAGATGGGTTATTGGAGGGGGGGGGAAGGTGGAATTAATGCGCTGAGAGTGCAGAAACGGGATATCAACCAGTCTATGGTGCGCCCAAATACTCTGCGCTATTCCGTTGAGTTAAGGCTAAGAACAAAATGGATTTTGAAGTGGCGGAACATTTTTCAAGAAGTCCTGAAGATAATATATTTGAACACTTTAAAAGTGACAGATGTCTGTTGCATTTCGATATGAAGAATATTATAATAAATATGGAGGCTATTGTGAAAGTTATCAATAACTCTTTTTGTATACTTGAGCAGCCAAAAAAAATATTCGAACATGCATGGAAAGAACTTGGGTTGGATGAC
>CAYVBH010000324.1:0-2515 GCA_964449015.1 uncultured Bacteroidales bacterium | reverse complement strand
AAAATCTCAAGGCTTGTCAAGAGAGAATTGCGCTTGCTGAACATTGCCAAATAGAGGAGAATCAGAGACTGTTCTTTAATGAATTCGGTTGGTGGATAGGGGGACCAGTAAATGCCAAATTGGAACGAGATCCTTGATGAAATAAGAGACTCTGGCAGTGTTCCCGATTTAGTCCGAAGGAAATATCTTAATAAATTAGCCAATCGCACGAAAAGAAACGTCATTGTTTATTATTCTGGATGGTTACAACATCCTGGCGACATCCTTACTGCAATCAACGATGAAGATATGACTGGTTTTATGAGCGCTGTACATCGGTTAGATAAAAACCTTGGTCTTGATCTGGTTCTTCATACACCTGGTGGAGATATGGCAGCCACGGAGGGTATTGTAACCTATCTTCGCTCAATCTTTGGTACTAATATCCGAGCCATTGTTCCACACATAGCTATGTCTGGGGGAACCCTAATTGCTTGTGCATGTCGGGAAATAATTATGGGGAAGCATTCAAGCCTTGGTCCCATAGATCCACAGATAGGCGGTGTCCCTGCACACGGTGTCATTGAGGAGCACCAACATGCCTTAAGCTTAGCTCAGAACGCAACCAAACAAGGTGAGATAGCTTTAGCTCAACAAATAATAGCAAGAATTCCGCTGGCTCTTTATCAGGAAAGCCAGAAAGCCATTGCTTTGGCAGAACAAATGTTACAAGAATGGTTAGGAACTGGTATGTTTGATCAAGATCCTCAGGCAGTAGCCAAGATTGCCACACTTAAAAGCGAACTAGGAGATCATGCAATAAGCCTTAGCCATGCTAGACACCTCTCTTTACAAAAATGCCAATCAATCGGACTGAAAGTGACTTCCCTTGAAAGTGACCATAAATTGCAGGAAGATGTTCTCTCTCTTCACCACGCTTGCATTCATACCTTTCAAGTGTCCCAAGCAATGAAACTTATTGAAAACCAAAAGGGCGTCGCGTTCGTGAAGTTAAGATCAGCCCAAATTATTATTCCGACCAATCCTGGAAGATGACATTCCAGTTCTTTAATTATTCATATTTGCAACGTTGTTGACAGCCGCAATGTGATTGTGTTATGAAGCATGCATAGTCAAGATCTCCTTCTGGTGTTAGATTACCCCAAAAGCACACCTTAGTAACTCAGGGCAATCTGTCCATTAAATTCTGACGGGGTACAGTAGCCGTAGCTTGAAAAAAATGTGTTACGATCAACATTTGCTCTTGTTATGCTATGTCTAAGCATATTACGTCTTGTTCGTTTGCAACTTTTTTTTACGCCCTCTCTTCCATATTAGGTAATAAATAAAGATCAAGGCAATGAAAACGGTGTGCACAAAGTAATTGTCGTTGTTTCTGGTGATGATAAAATACGCACCCAAGACGATTATAGTAAGTAAAATAGCAATCATCAGGATAAATGAAATTATCAGCACAGTCTTTTTTATGATGGACATATTATTCACCTCCTATGCCGTTTTTACCATATTTACAATATTTCATACCCGTTAAAAGAATTGACTGTAATATTCACAAGTTGTTTGTGCAACTTCGAGCATATAAGTTTCTCCCTCTATGATCACGTCAATAAACTCTTCTAAAAGCCTAACTAGGATATGTTCTGAAATTAGAACATGCGTGCCGACAACTGTTATTACAACAGCATCTATTCCTTTCACCCAAATAAATGCTGCTAGCGTCGGTGAAATCAAAATACCTGCGTCCGCTAATGCCATCATCATAAACTTAAAGAGACCCACTGCTATAAATGCAATAGCAGCGCTAGCAAAGAAGACTGCAAAATTAAAAAATCCTTTGACAGCCCCAATACAAGCCAACATTGGTTTACTGTAGTTATAAAAGGCAGGTCGACTTGGAGCAAACACTTCCATTGTCGCAAAGTATATCATGAACAAAAGCATTGCTAAACCTATGAACGCTAATGTCATGCCGAATATTAGTATTGGATTTTGTCCGCTAGGATCCGATAAGTTGATTGGATTGTCTGCCGTGTGAACATATTTGTTAAGCGTTCTTACCGCACCAATTGGATTATTAAAAGTGTCCCCTGAAATAAAAGAATTGCCTGGTTGAAGATATCTACTCCTATAGTACATCAAACCGCTTGCATCCAGTTCTCTACTCGTATAACCATATCTCGAATCCACTTTTACAAGCGAAATTGGCAGAAAATCATTCGCCACATTACCGTAAGCGTTGTAAACGTTAGCTCCAGCAACCGTTCCCGTGCTTGTTGTCATTGCAGTGACTGATCCCAAGGCATCATGATGCATGTATCCTGGACTTGTCGCTGAAGCCTTCAATTGCGCCAAAGGTTCATCAATCCCAGGTCCGTGAGAGTAGTAAGTTGCGATGTTACTGCCGTTCAGATCTTCCACGATATCTTCATTGGCAAGCAGAAAACGAGTTGAATCAGGTCCTGAAGTCATCCTGGCTCTTGTGCCGTTTGGATCGTAACCAAAGCTGTGGCTTGTT
>CAYVBH010000323.1:0-4667 GCA_964449015.1 uncultured Bacteroidales bacterium | reverse complement strand
TCTTTCCGGCATTTCAATACCGAGCATTTCCATGCCGCGTTTTACAATTCCGGCAATGACATAAGACATTACCAGCCGCATATCCCTAATCTCCGGGTTCTCCTCTTTCAATATTGTACAGTCATGATAAAACTGGTTGTACTCCTTTACCATGTCATAAATAAAATTGGCTATCAGTGAAGGATTGAAAGCGCTCCCGGCATCCCTGACAACCGACGGAAACTCATGGATCATCTTCAACAGATTCTTCTCTTTATTGTTCAGGAGAACTGAAACAGGAGATTCAGCCGGCATGTGTACACCCATCTCATCCCCTTTCCGGAATACCGACCGGATACGGGTATAGGTATATTGAATAAAAGGACCGGTATTACCATCAAAATCAATAGATTCACGGGGATTGAACAGCATGTTTTTCACCGGGTCCACCTTGAGGATGTAATACTTAAGAGCACCCAGACCGATAATCCTGAAAATATCTTCTTTCTCCTGTTCATTCAGGCCTTCCAGTTTTCCGAGCTCTTTCGACATTTCGCGCGCCGTTTCTATCATTTCATCCATCAGGTCATCAGCATCCACTACCGTTCCCTCACGTGATTTCATTTTGCCCTCGGGCAGTTCCACCATACCATAAGAAAGATGGTGCAACGTTTTAGCCCATGGAAATCCCAGCATATCCAGTATGATGGCCAGTACTTTGAAATGATAGTTTTGCTCATTCCCCACCACATACACCATTTTATCGGGGGCATAATCCTGCTGTCTGGCCTGGGCAGTTCCAATATCCTGGGTCATATAAACCGAGGTGCCGTCTGAACGGAGCAGCACTTTTTCATCAAGTCCCCTATCTCTCAGATCGGCCCAAACGGAACCATCTTCACGTTTAACCAGAACATCTCTCTCCAGACCTTCCAAAACAGTCTTCTTGCCGGGAATCCAAGTTTCCGACTCGTAGTAAATTTTATCGAATCTGACACCCAGTCTTTTGTAGGTTTCATCGAATCCTGCATAAACCCAGGCATTCATTTTCTCCCAAAGATTTCTGACTTCCTCATCTCCGGCTTCCCACTTTCTAAGCATTTCCTGAGCTTCAAGCATCAGGGGTGCATTCTTTTCGGCATTTTCTTTTGACTGCCCTTTTATTACCAGGTCGCTCACCTGTTTTTTATATTCGAGGTCGAATCTGACATAGTATTCGCCCACCAGGTGATCGCCTTTCTTGCCGGATGCTTGAGGTGTTTCTCCATTTCCCCAGCGTTGCCAAGCAAGCATTGATTTGCAGATGTGAATGCCCCTGTCATTCACCAGGTTGGTTTTGATAACCCTTTTGCCGGTGGCAGCTAAAATATTACTGACCGCATAACCTAGCAGGTTATTTCGGATATGTCCCAGGTGCAAAGGCTTATTTGTATTTGGTGAGGAATACTCAACCATGATCTTTTCAGATTCTGGTCCTGCACTGATGATGCCGTAATCATCAGTATTAAATGCCTTATTCAGAAAATCCAGGTAATAGGGATCGATGACGTTCAGGTTCAGAAAGCCTTTTACCACCCCATAGCCTGACACTTCATTGCAGTTAATTTTCAAATAATTGCCGATCTCAGTTGCCGTGTTTTCAGGTGATTTTCCCGACAATTTCAGAAGGGGAAATACAACAAGGGTAATATCACCTTCGAATTCCTTTCTTGTTTTCTGTAATTGTATTTGTTCTCCCGAACAATCCTTTCCGTACAATTCGCTGACCGCTGCAATGGTACTTGCAGTCAGAATCTTTTCAATAGCCTGCATTTTTCTTTTCTTGAAGGCACAAATATAAATTCATTTTTTAATATCTTTAAGAGAAAAAGACCTATGGAAGCAAAAGACAAGGTTTTCAATGCCATGTTCAAGGCCGGCAAGCCCCTCAGAACAGGAGAAGCAGCAGAACTTGCCGGAGTGGAGAAGAAAGACGCTGAAAAGGCTATCAAATTGCTGAATGCCGAAGGCAAGGTATTCAGTCCCGCCAGATGCATGTGGCAGGTGAAGAAAGCTTAGGTGGTTACGAGATTTTTGCAGTAAGGCCTAATCATTGATTTGCTTTTTATATATCTTTCCCAAAAAAATATGGCTGTCATAATCAAAGAAGTCATTTCCAAAAAAGATCTTCGCAACTTCATTTATCTTCCCGAAAAAATTCATGCCAATCATAAAGAATGGGTATACCCGTTGTATTTTGACGAATGGGATTTTTACAATCCCTTAAAGAACCGCTTTTTTAACGATTGTGACACCCTGCTTCTGCTGGCATTAAAAGATGATAAACCTGTCGGGCGGATTATGGGAATTATCAATCACAAGTACAACGAGGTACACCGTGAGAAGTGCGGACGCTTTTTTGCACTTGAATGTTATGAAGAAGTTGAAACAGCCAAAGCATTGACATCAGCAGCAGAAGCCTGGTGCCGGGAAAAGGGCATGGAGAAAATCATCGGTCCTTTTGGCTTTTCCGAAAAAGATCCACAGGGCTTCATGATTGAAGGATTTGATCAGGCGGCCATTATCGCCACCAATTACAGCCTGCCCTATATGCCCGAATTGATGGAATCATGCGGGTATGTTAAAGAAATTGACTGTGTTGATTACATAATGCCGGTTCCGGATGTGATACCCGACTTTTACCGAACTATATGCCAGCGGATACTGGAGAACAACAATTTCATGTTGAAGGAATTTACCAGCCGCAGGCAGTTAAGACCTGTCATCAAACCGGTTTTTGAATTAATTAATGCCACATACGCCCCGATATATGGGTTCAGCGAGCTCACTCCCAAAGAAATTGACTATTTTGCCAACCGTTACCTGGCCATAATCAATCCACAATTTGTGAAGGTCGTTTTTAATGAAAAGCGCGAGTTGATTGCATTTGCCATTGCAATGCCTGAGTTGTCGGATGGAATCAGGAAAGCGCGGGGAAAACTATTTCCCACGGGAATTTTTAAGATTCTCAGAGCTTCTAAAACCACGAAACTACTGACCATGTTATTGGGTACCATACGTGATGATTACAGAAATATCGGGCTCGATGCGCTCATGGGCATGAAGATACTGGAATCAGCCCGGAATATGAGGTTCGAAAAAATTGACAGCCACCTGGTTTTGGAATCAAACACAAAAATGAGAGCCGAGTATGAAAAGCTCGGAGGGGTTGTAAAAAAGCGTTACCGGATCTTTGGCAAGGCACTTTAGAAATAAATAACAGAAAGCAGGGTAACTGCTACAACCAGGTGTATCAGGTTAAGCGGTAATCCTATTCTTATGAAATCGCGGTATGAATACCCTCCTGGTCCATATACCATTAAATTGGTAATACATCCTTTATGCGTAATATAAGTGCATGCGGCAGCAAAAGCAACGGCAAGTGCAAACGGAGTGCCCGGGACTCCCAACTGCTGTGCGACACTCATGGCAACCGGAAATACAATGGCTACCGATGCTTTTGACGTGATGTAGGCAGCCAGAAAAGTGGCAATTAAATAAATACCTGCAAGCACACCGATTTTACCGAAGGGAAAAAAGCCTGAGATGACCACATTGGCAATCATTTCGGCGGCACCTGATTTCATCATGGCAGTTCCCAGTGCCAGTGACAGCACAATGATCATGGCCATGTTGTAGTCGATATTGCCCGGAATGTCTTTGGGATGTGTAATCTTAAGGATCATTGCAACCAGAATCATTACCGTAAGTCCCATGAACAAAGAAATGAAATTAAGGGCAGACAAAATGATAACAGAAAACAATCCCCCAATCATGATCACCGATTTGTACATATCGAGGTTCAGGTATTCTGTAACTTTCGAAATGAAGTAGAAGTCGATTGAATCCTTTGAACGGCTTACAAAGTTTTGTCCGGCAAACAGCAGCAATACATCCCCAGCCTTCAAAATCACCGCGCCCGTTTTTTCTTCAATTTTTTCTCCGTTGCGGTGAACAGAAATGATGGCGGCATCAAGTTTTCCGCGAAAGTTGGAGTCTCTGACCGATTTATTGATCAGGGTGGAGTTTTGTGAAATGACCACCTCATACACATTGGCATGCCGAAGTCGCGTCAGCATGCCAACCTCAGGAAGAACCAAACCTGACTTTGCATTAAGCAATTCAGCAATATTGCTGGTTTCACCCTTAAAAACCAGGATGTCATCCTGATCAAGCAGGATATCTGAAGGTACATCAATGATTCTGAATGACCGGCGAAGAATTGCTGTAAGTGATAAGCCTTTAATATCCGACAACCCCGATTCCCGTATGGTCTTTCCGATCAGGTGAGAGCGCATCCGGACTTTGGCCTCGATTACATATTCCCTTGAACTCGTATTGAAATCCCCCATTACACCTGCTTTTGACGGAAGCAGCCGGTTCCCCGTAAGCACCAGGTAAAGCCAACCAATGAAAATCATAGGTATGCCTACCCATATAAAATCGAACATGCCTAACTTTTCCTGGCCGGGCAGGATGGTCTGGTTAATGATCATGCTGTTCACTACCAGGTTAGTTGAAGTTCCGATAAGCGTCGCCGAACCACCGATAATTGAAGCGTATGACAGGGGTATCAGAAATTTTGACGGTGCCAGGTTATTTCTTTTGGCCCAACTGTTCACATAGGGCATCATTACTGCAACCAGTGG
>CAYVBH010000322.1:0-4698 GCA_964449015.1 uncultured Bacteroidales bacterium | reverse complement strand
GTGGTGCAGAAATACCTGAACCGCATCTCGGGTCCGCTGCTCGACCGGATCGACATCCACATTGAAGTAGTTCCGGTTCCGTTTGATAAGCTTTCAGAGCTCAGGCCATCAGAATCCAGTGAAGATGTGCGATATCGCGTAATCAAGGCCCGTAAGCTGCAAATAGAGCGGTATAACGATCACGAAGGGATACACTGCAATGCCCAGTTGACACCTGCATTGATGCGTGAACACTGCCAGATCACTTCCGAGGGAAGTCAGCTGCTCAAGAATGCCATGGAAAAACTGGGCCTTTCTGCCCGGGCTTATGACCGCATCCTCAAAGTATCGCGAACTATTGCTGATTTGGAAGAGAGCAAGAATATCCAGCCGAATCACCTGGCAGAAGCCATCAATTACCGGAGCCTGGATAGGGAGAACTGGGCGGGGTGAGGGGATAGGGACTAGTGACGAGGGACAAGAGACAAGTGACAAGGACCAATTCAGGTTAATAGAAATATAGTGCGGAAACGTTATGAATTCGGATTACTATAGAAAGACTCCGGAGGAGTCCCATCTTTATAGAATGCAAGATTGGAGAAGAAATACGACCCCGGCCGGGGTCGTATAATCCAATAGAAGGATTTTCTATAAACATGTAATTCCTCGGGAATTAATAGGGAATGAGAATTATTTGACTTTGGGATTGTTAAGCTATAACGTTTGTAACCTAATCCACTGCCAAATGAAAACATCTACAAAGGTTATCCGGTGGACCGCGAGGATCTTGTGCATCCTGGCGATTCTTTTACTCAGTTTGTTAGCACTGGATTCTTTCTCATCTGAGCGAACATTCTGGCAAAATGCAGGTGCTTTCCTGATGCATCTGATGCCTTCCTTTGTCTTGCTGGCCATACTTATTGTTGCCTGGAAATGGGAATATCTGGGCGGAATTATTCTCATAGTAGCTGCTGTAGTTTTTGGTGTTTTTGTTTTTAGCATCAATTACAATCAAAGGCATGTTTCACTCATGGAAAGCATCATCATTGTTTCAATGGTTTGTTTACCCTTTTTGCTTGCGGGTATTCTGTTTATCATATGTCACTTCAGAAGCAAGAAAGAGCAGTCCGTTGTTTTGTGACCATTTGCCAAAGACCAGCAATAGGCCATCAAAACAGTTTTCACTTTACATAATAAGAGTATAGTTCAGACAATAGCCTGACAGGATATGCCCGGATTGGGCTTTGCCTAACGGATACATTTTCGGATTGAACACAACCCGGATTATATAGAACGATCTTTCACACAGGTAAAACCAAACCGGAAAAACTTGATTTTTACCGGGCTATTGCTTAACTTACCACAATTAATAAGCTCCGTATTTTATCATTGATAGTCAAAACTCCAACCTATGAAAAAACACCTTTTTATTGTTTTATTTGCTACTCTGGCGATTACTGCATGTAAGCAGGCCCCTGTGCCCGCAATTGTGGATGTTGAAGCTGAAAAAGCTTCAATTGATTCTGTATTATATATGATGGACTCGGCATGGCGGGCACAAAACGCAGAATCACTTGCGTCATTCTTAACTGAAGATGCTTTGTGCCTGGGAAGCGATCCTTCAGAATTCTTGAGCAAACAACAAATCACGGAAATGTGGTCGCAAATGTTTGCTGATTCTGCTATTGAACTCAACTATATTAGTGAGCGACAGATAAAAGTTGCTGCTGATGGCAATTCTGCAACAGTTGTTGACCAGTATATGATGCCCACCATGAGTTCGAAAATACCCTGGCGCAATGCCTATCATCTGGTAAAGACGAATGATAAATGGATGATTGACTTCCTGAATTGCAGTATTATTCTAAAGAATGAGGATATTCCAAAATTGGTACAGGTACTGGAGTGATTCCCTTCCGAAACGTCTTCCGGCATGGTGTGGGTCAGCTGTTTTAACCCGGATGGATTTTCCGGATGACTCCAGCCTTTTTACGCTGCGGGTAAAAGTCTGGAGATTTTGTTAATATTTTCGCTCCGGAACCCATGCCTGAATGAAGGGGCAGATGGAAAATTGTGTATCTTCGTTAACCAAAAATTAATATATGCAGAGCACTGTTATCAATGATAAAATCAAGGTAATTGAAGGAGATGATCGTATATACAAGTATGTTGCCATTAACAACTGCACACTTGACATGGACACGCTGGAAAAGATGACGAATGTTGGGGATACCTGGAACGGAGACCGGTTATGTGCTAACCTGATTGATATCCGCGACATGCTGTTTGTTGATTCGAAAACGAGGGCCTATGCTGCTGCACAATACCGTCCGCACGTTGCAGGTACTGCCATTGTGATGGATTCCAAAATATCGAGCTACTTTGCCAACATCTTTCTTAAATTCAGTCAGCCCAAAGTGCCTACCCGCCTGTTTACCAACGAACAGGAAGCGATAAAGTGGCTTCATGAACAGATGCAGAAACGGATGAAAGCTTGAATTATAAACCATTCCGTGATGAAATCCAAACCCGAGCTCATTGAAGCGGTTATCCTGGTCTATACGGGATCGGAGATAAAAAATGTAATCATCCGTCATAAAAAGTATGCCGGAACCGATTTTGAGAGTTCAGGGGAATACAAGGTGTTCAATAAAACACTCAAAGAAAAGGACATCCTGAAGTTCTTCCGAACAACGGAAATGCATCAGGAAACGGTGAAGCAATTAAAGGAATTCAGTTGGCACGAGATCCGGTTTATTTTCCTGCAATACAAAACAGATACCGATTCATACATCAAGATGAAACTCCGGCCTATGACCGATAGCGGATCGGGGACATCAACCGAATGGCAGGCTTACGGAAGAAATATCCCCTTTTTTACCTTCACTGCTGGTGCTGATCAGGAAGCATTTATCAAAACTTTTGAGAAACAACTTGTCAGGTTTCTGGGATAATGGACGTATAATCCCGATGACTGAAATGCCGTCCTTTTTTTGAATTCAATATTTTTCTTTGGCGTAACAAGTTTTTACAATCGGCTGACGATTCATGACAATTCTTTACCCGGTGATGACGTTGGTCGTTGGTTGTACAGGTACTTTTGACTCCATGTTTTGGAACCCTTTTATCTAACAAAAATGGAGGACATGAAAATGAAAAAAGTTGTAATGCTCGCTATCTGTATAGCAATTTGCCTTGCCAACAGTACCAGCCTGCTGGCTGATTCCTGGGTCATTTCAAAAGACGGTAACATAGATTGCAAAAGCATCCGTATTGGAGCTTCGAAAACAAGGCTTATCTTGCAGGATGGTCAAAAACTGGTACTTCCGACTGAAGAAATCAGGATGTATTACCTCGACGGCAGGTTGTATTATAAACGTTGCCTTTACAGAGATGGCAAGCCATGCAAACAAATGGTTTTTATGGAATTGGTAGAATATCGAGATGGTTTGTGCCTTTACAGGTATCTTGACAAGGTGGTTGATCCGTTACGCTACAGCTACTATGTGTATGAGAACGGCAAGTTCAGTTTTGCACTGGATGATTCCATGGAGGAACGGGAGATAATTAACCAGTTCAGGTATTTTGGTGTTCAAGCCGTTGTAATGTAGCACAATTGCTCAGAAACCCGGATTCCGGCAGTTTCCTAATGAAGAAACCGGCCAGGTAGTTACCAGACCGGTTTTTTCTATTCCGTAAAAACAGTGATCATAGATTGCTCTCAGCAAATTTGGAAGGATGGATATCTTCAGGTATAAATGGGTTGTTACCTGGGTGTTGAATTAAGTACTTCCTTCCCAAAATCCATACACTCGCTTCTTTTGAGATTGTCATATTCAGGCATGCTCATACCCTTAAGAGCATTCCGTGATTGTTCGTCCATAAGCCCATAAGTAACACGTCCGAGGAATACCTTTGAAGGCAGGTTTTCCACTCCGCAGAGTTTGGCCAGGTGGTTGTTAATCAGCATGGATTTCACCTGGTCTCCGGGAGGTTGCATTCGGTTGCCGCAAACGGCAAACAATCCCCTGATTTTACCTTTCAGTTGATCTCTATTCTTTTCAATATATTGTTGCATCGGTTCAGATACCTTACCCATACGAATGGAGCCGCCGATGATGATGTGGTCGTATGCCGACAGGTCGGGATTTTCCCTGACGTCGAATACATTGGCAATACCATCCATGCCTTCTGAGATCCATACGCCGGCATCGCGAGACGATCCGCACCAGGTGCTGTATAGTACAGCCCATTTTTTATCGGACGTGTTGGGATAATACTCCAGTGCTGACATTTTCTTTGACAGTGCCAGTGCAGCTGCGCCCAATATTCCGGTTTTGAAGAATTGTCTTTTATTCATGGTTTTAATCTGATTTGGGTTAAATGCTTACAATCTGATTTTTGTGAGAAGACTCAAATTTAAGATAAAAACTTCAATTTCATAGTACCAATTGTGCATACTAATGCAACACCTCCAATCGATGACCTCAATTGAAATATTGGTTATCTTAGCGCAAACAACTGCATTAAGGATGCCAATCTGTTATGAAGACTCCGCCTGCAATCAGCGATTTTCAGATTTTTGTCAAACCGATTGGGGCCTTGTGCAATTTACACTGCAGTTATTGTTATTACATTGAGAAGCGGGGATGGCAGGGTTACGTGGAAAACCGGTGTATGTCGGATGACATTCTTGAGACGTATATCCGGCAGCAAATT
>CAYVBH010000321.1:0-4727 GCA_964449015.1 uncultured Bacteroidales bacterium | reverse complement strand
CTACTGAAACATCCTGTTGTTTAATATCACGATAGGCTGGTCGTGTCATTTTATCTTTTTTTGGCAGATTGACCCATAACTGACAGCCTAACATTCTTTCTGATGCTTTTGGCATCTCCTGGTGAATAATTCCGGATCCGGCTGTCATCCACTGGCACTGAAGGTCACCTATTATACCCTTATTTCCAAGGCTGTCTCCGTGTTCAATCTGGCCTTTCAGAAGGTATGTTACAGTCTCAATACCCCGGTGCGGGTGCCATGGAAATCCTTTGATATAATCATCCGGATCCAGGGAGTCAAACCCGTCCAGCATCAGAAAGGGATCAAAATCCCTAATTGTTCTGTATCCGAGAACCCTGCGCAAATGGACGCCTGCACCGTCAACAGCATTCTGCCCGCGCACCGTCTGGGTTAATTTTCTTACTGACATAATATTACCTGATTATTGATTACCATGTAATTATACTGAAAATTCAGAATACCGCAATCTTCTTTTTCCTCTTTCTGTCAAGTAAGTCTGTTTCATGCGGCAGATACAAACATGACCCGGAAAGCTTTACTTCAGTTGTTAGAAACATTTGTTTACATACATACAGCAGTTAAGAAGAAGTCGTTCTTTTAATTTCACAGCGAACAGAAATAAATAGCAAAGGGACTAAAAAGGACTTGCAAAGTAGTTTCAATTACTCATTTAAAGTCCTGAAACAATACTGCTAACATTGAAACAATAAGAAAGCAATTCAACGCCAGGCCGGATTTAACTTTGGTTAAAACGAATCATTTTTTAATCATTTTTGAAAATGGAGGTAATTATGAAAACACTGATCAGATTTTTTGCAATTGCGATGCTGCTTTTTGCCGGTTGTACAAAAGATGCCGTATTTGATGAAAGACTCGACAACTTTGAACTGAAAGATGTCCATAAAAGGGCCAACGTTCCAATACCATTCAAAGCTGACATGTGCGCGGCTCCGGATATGCAAGGCGAATTTTATCTTTACCCGATTCCGGGTATTGATCCTGACGATCCGAACAACTACTGTGCAAGCAGGATGTTGATAAGCGGAACCGGTACACATCTGGGAAGAGTTTATCCGGAGACAAGTTATTACGAGGTTGAAGCTACTGTATTTTTGATTGAAGCCGGTCATCCTTTCTTCTTACAGTCAGGAACCGGAAAATTTGTTGCTGCAAATGGCGACAGTTTTGAAGTTACATGGTGGGCAAAGATCTCTCTTCCAGACCGTAACTGGACGGGAGAATTTGAGGTAATCCCCGGTAGCGGAACAGGAAAATTTGAAGGAATGTCAGGGTTATTTGAATCTGTAGGTCATGCTAACCCCCTGGAACACATAAACTGCTGGACATCTGAAGGATATATGCAATATGAATAATAGTTGTCCTAAACCCGGGATAACAAGTAAGTGAAAGCCGGTAATGGCTGCAGTCAAAATTGAAGTCAAATATTTCTGATGGGTACCTTTCGGGTATCCATCAGTTTATTTGCACCAACCCCTTTATCTTTACATTCCCTTGAGAAGCTTATCTGGTTAATGCTGAAAATAACATAAGGAAAAATTCCAATCCATTGATGTAATTGTCGTAAATTTGATATCAGCATATTAGGCTTTAATTCAATATATCCGGTCCGGCACAAAATGAATGATCAAGTGTTGAGGCCATAAATTAGTTTGCCAGATATGTTGCAACTTTCGGCAATTGATGGTTGGTATACGCGGTTAATCTCATACCAGAAAGACACACCCGAACTGATTCTCCGAAAGAATTTTTTTCTGGTCACAAACGTTGTTGCCTTAATTATTCTCTCCTTCGTCAGCATCCTGGCCTGGATGCTGGACCTTAAAAACCTGGCCTGGCATATAGTAATGCTGATGGCTTTTGCCCTGGCTCAGACAATCCTGCTTGTCATCATCAGGAAATGGTTAAAGTGGTTTATCTATACGGTTTTCAGTTGTTATATCATCCTGATATTCTGCATTATAATCAGTCTTGGCGGTTTTGCCAGTTCAGCTGGCCTGCTGATGGCAGCCTATTTTTTCCTGCTCACAGCTCAGTGGATGGAAGATACCAGGTTGCTGATATTTGTCGGGATAATATATATAGCCGGCGTTCTCGTTACAGGCATTTCTTTCCCATGGCTTCGACCGGATGAAGAGCTGACAGGATGGAAGAATAACCTGTTTTTCGCCATCAATTTCGGATGGATCGGGATCCTGATAGCCGTTGCCCTTCATTCAACAATTGTAAGGGGCGAAAATGCAGCCAGGAACAGGGCACGGCAGTTACAGGAACTTGACCTGCTTAAATCAAAACTTTATGCAAACATAGCCCATGAATTCCGCACTCCGCTGACATTGATAAAAGGGAATGCAGAGGAAATCGGAGATGAATGCGAAGGTGAAATATCAGAAAGGGCAAAGAGTATTGTCCGTAATTCTGATAAGATCCTCCATCTGGTTAACCAGATGCTTAACCTTTCCAAAGTGGAAGAGGGGGGAATCCAGGTGCTTTACATACAAACTGACCTGGTTGCTTTTATACGGTTGATTGTGGATTCTTTCAGAGGATATGCTTGTCAGAGGAAACTGGAACTGCATTACGATCCCGGATTACGGGAACTTATGATGGATATTGACACTGAAAAACTCGAAGAATCTGTTTCAAATCTGCTGTCGAATGCCATCAGATACACTCCTGAAGGGGGTGAGGTTAAGGTTTCACTTCATTTTTCCGTGGGAAGCCAGATAACGGATCGGAATGTTGAGATCAGTATTCGCGATACCGGAATTGGTATTCCGCCGGACCAGCTGGAGAAAATATTCATCCGTTTTTACAGGGTCGAGGATAAATCGTTTCCTTACCAGGAAGGAACAGGAATAGGCCTTACAATGGTGCAGGAGTACCTGAAAATGATGAATGGCTCCATCCGGGTGAAGAGTACTCCCGGTGAGGGTTCTGAATTTGTGATCACACTGCCTGTGACTAAAAATGCTCAGGTTGAAAATGAAATCCGTGTCAGGGGCACCTTTCCCCGTTTCGAAAAACAGGTATTTGCACCGATGAGGATAATGGAACATGGATCGGGCATGCCACGGGTACTGGTCATTGAAGATAATAAAGAATTGACTGAATACCTGAGAGCCTTGCTTGAAGGTGATTACCATGTTCAAACCGCAGGAGACGGGATTTCAGGAGTAGAGGAGGCTTTGGCGCAAATTCCTGATATCATCCTTTGTGACGTTATGATGCCCGGAAAAGATGGTTACCAAGTTTGCAGTGAGCTGAAGAATGATTTACGTACAAACCATATACCCATTGTTTTTCTTACTGCCAGGGCTGATGCCGATTCACGGATAAACGGACTGGGATGCGGCGCCGATGCTTATCTTACCAAACCTTTTGACAAAAAGGAACTGATGGCTTGTCTCCACCAGCAGTATGTTCAGCGCGAGAAACTGAGGCTGAAATACCAGGCAAGATTGTATGAAACAATTCCGGAAGAACATGGCGGCAGTGAAGACACGAAGTTTTTAAACAAGGTTTTAAGTATCCTTGAAGAAAATTACCGAAATGAGGATTACCATATCGAAGATCTTTACCGGCAATTCGGCATTAGTCGTGTTCAGCTTCACAGGAAGCTGACTGCACTTACCGGGCAGTCAACCTCGAATTTCATAAGGAGTTTTCGCCTTCACAAAGCCCGTAAACTCCTCCTGGAAACCGGCATGAATATTTCGGAGATTGCATATGCCGCGGGTTTCGCCGACCCGAATTATTTTACACGGATTTTTGTTCAGGAACATGGCATAACACCTAAAGAAATGAGGAGATCCCCAGCTTAGATGATTCTGCCTCATATCAGATAACCAATATGATACTGAATGCGAAAATAGACGGATGGCTCAACAGACGGCTTCTGCACGAAAAGGATACGCCTGATGAAATTGGCCAGAAAGTTTATCTGGTAGGAAATATGATCATTCCTACAATAACTCTGAGCATCCTCCTTATTTTACTGCTTATTTTAAATAAAACTCAGTTATTTGTTTTAATCATACCGATAGTGCTGATCATGATATTCCCTGCAGCCCTGCTATTTTTCATCAGGAGAGGCATCGGGATCTTCCTGACGGTGTATTACGGCCTATATATGATTATATGTTTTTTTATAATAATTAAAGCTGGGGGATTACCAACTTCATTTGGCGCCTGGGGAGGAGTTTTTATTTGTTTTATGCATACCCTGGCTATTTGCAGGAAAAGAATTCTAATTTTGAATGGCTGCATTTACATTTTATGCCTCATCATTATAGTGTACTCATATCCATATCTTGAACCGGTTTCGGATTGGACCCCGCAAATCAACAATTTGATTTTCACATATAATGAAATCTGGATGTGCCTGTTCCTGGTAAAAGTGTTTTACGACAGCATTATTGCCAGAACCAGGGAAGCGGGACAAAAAGCCTTACACCTTCAGGAACTTGATCTGCTGAAGTCGAAACTCTATGCAAATATCACCCATGAATTCCGCACCCCGCTTACCCTGATCAGGGGAAATGCAGAAGAAATAAGTGAACATCATGATGGACGAACCACTGAAAAAGCAAAAAGCATTATACGTAGTTCTGATCAGATTTTGTTCCTGGTAAACCAGATGCTGAACCTTTCGAAAATTGAGGAAGGAAATGTGACAATGCATTACA
>CAYVBH010000320.1:0-4739 GCA_964449015.1 uncultured Bacteroidales bacterium | reverse complement strand
ATGCTTTTTCAAAGGCCCATTCGGCTTCCTATGCCGTGGAAAGCTACCAGAGCCTATACCTCAAAACCTATTACCCGCAGGAGTTCATGGTGGCGGTAATCAACAATTTCGGAGGATTCTACCGTACCTGGGTATATTTCAACGAAGCCCGGCGCTCAGGCGCCAGCATCCACCTGCCATGCGTAAATAAAAGCCTGTTGAAAACCTGCATCTACGGCAGCGATGTTTATATTGGCTACATCCACATCGCCAACCTTGAGTCGCGCGTTGCCGAACACATCCTGAGCGAACGGGAAAGAAAGGGCGCATTCGAAAGCCTCGAAGATTTCATTTGTCGCGTTCCGGCCGGAATTGAACAACTTGTCACCCTGATCCGGCTTGACGCTTTCCGGTTTACCGGCAAAACCAAAAAACAGCTTTTATGGGAAGCACACATTCTGTTGGGGAAAAATGAGCGTGAAACCGATATGCCCCTGCTGTTCACTGAAAAAACCAAAGAATTCAGGCTCCCGCAATTGGAACAGACGCAACTCGAAGATGCCTATGACGAAGTGGAATTACTTGGATTTCCAGTTACCCTGAATGCTTTTGACATGCTCGAAACCGGCTTCAGGGGTGAAATCAAAGCTTCGGAACTGATGCAGTGCACCAGTAAAAAAATCAGGATGCTGGGCAACCTGGTCACGATCAAATATGTGCATACCATTAAGGGTGAATGGATGCACTTTGGCTGCTTCCTGGATGTGCACGGTGAGTTTTTTGATACGGTTCATTTTCCGAATTCCCTGAAAACTTATCCTTTCAGGGGATACGGGGTTTACCTGATTTTGGGAACTGTTACAGAGGAATTCGGTTTCCCGAGCATCACGGTTGAAAAAATGGCTAAACTGCCGTTCAGAAAAGATCCAAGGTATTAGATCTAAGACCCAAGAACCAAGCTTGCCTGCTGGCAGACAGGTCCAGTATCGATTATACAGTATCCATCCAAAACCAAAAATCAGACGAACTCTTAAGATTTTTTTTCGTACTAAAGAAAAAGTACGATTATGAAAAAGATTTTACTGTTTTCAGCCGGATTGATCAGCGCAGCAGCAATGGCTCAGCAATACGAACTCCCTGCCACAGGTACCCGGGAACAACTGGTTAAGCACACACTTTATACCCTTTCCTATAACGAGGGTTATGAACTGGCTTCGTGGGCTGCTTACCAGCTAACTCCGGAACAGGCCAAGGCAACAGGAACAATCAAGGAAAAGTATGTTGAAGATCCCTTGGTTACAACCGGTTCAGCGAGTACCAAAGATTACAAGGATGCCGGATTCATTATGGGACAGCTTGTTCCTCCCGAGGATATGTTTAACTCAATACAGGCATTGGAAGAAACCTTCCTGACCTCGAACACCGTACCTCAAAAACCATCGTTCAACAAATACGTTTGGAAGAGTATAGAAAAACTCATCCGCGAATGGGTCAAGGAAGGTAATACGCTGTATATTGCTACCGGGCCTGTTCTGAAAGATGCTCCATTTGGCACATTTGGACAGAATAAAGTCAGTATCCCCATGCGTTATTATAAGGTGATCATGGATGTCAGGGGAGAACGAGCCGTTGGATTCGTCATGCGCAGCAATGTGGCCAGTGGCGCACCAAAAGCCTTTGCTGTAACTGTGGATGAAGTTGAAAAAATTACCGGTATTGATTTCTTTCCGCAGGTGACTGATGACATCGAAGAGAAAGCCGAATCAAGCAGTGATTTTTCGAAGTGGAATTTTAAAGCATTGGAACAGTGATTTGAAGCAAGATCGAAGATCGAAGATCAAAAATTGAAGAAGAAAGAAGGAAGATCTAAGATTTTGTTTTGGATCTTCGATCTTTGATCTTCCTTCTATTACAGCCAGTGAAAATGAATCTCAGTAGAATCATCACCCTTTGATAGGGCCTTGCTGATCACGTAACTGGGTTCGCGACAATTGGCCAGTTCCAGTGCTTTTCTGGTCCAGCCTGCAATGCGGTATTCAACGGCTTCATCAATACCATCGAATTTGGTAATTCTCAAGATAGCATCATTGGAACCAATGATAGAAGCTTCCACATTGCTTGGGTCATAAAACGTGGTAAATATCTTACTTGCACGCTGCAGCAGAAACTGCGGCGAAGCAATTAACAGGAAAACCTTGTAAAAGCCCTTCAATCCGATTTCAGCGCTCCAACTCCCCAATGCGTCTGCCCCCTTTTTTTTGTCGTTGTTGTAACAGATTTCCATGATCTTACCAACAGGAATGGAATAACCTTCCTTGTATGGGTACCAGGCAGTTGCATCAATGGTTGAAGCGAATAGCTTCTTCGATTCCGCATCCAGTGAATTAAGCCATTTGTCGTAAGTGCCGGGGAATTTTGTTTTTACAAAATCCCGGGTAGTCCTAAGTGCTGTTCCTTTAACCTGCATATCATTAGAGTTTTAGTGCCTTCACCATGGTTGTGGCAATGTCAGCCGGGGATTCTACCACATGGATCCTACATTCCATCATGATCTTCATCTTGGCTGCCGCTGTATCATCTGCACCTCCAATTATTGCACCCGCATGGCCCATCCTTCTCCCCTTTGGTGCTGTCTGGCCGGCAATAAAACCCACTACCGGCTTGTTTCCGTTATCCTTAATCCATCGGGCAGCATCCGGTTCCATACTGCCTCCTATTTCACCAATCATAATGATTCCATGTGTTTCCTGATCGGCCATGAATAATTTAATTGCATCAAGCGTGGTGGTCCCGATAATAGGATCTCCACCGATGCCAATGCAGGTAGATTGACCCATTCCTGCTTTTGTAACCTGGTCCACAGCCTCATAAGTCAGGGTGCCCGATCGTGAAACAATGCCAATATGACCTTTTTTATGAATGAATCCGGGCATGATACCCACTTTGGCCTCACCCGGAGTAATGATACCCGGACAATTCGGACCAATAAGGCGGGACTGATATCCCGATAAAAACTGTTTTACCTTCACCATATCGTGAGTGGGTATCCCCTCGGTAATGCATACAATCACGTGAATACCCGCAGCAGCTGCCTCCATTATGGCATCAGCCGCAAAAGCGGCAGGAACAAATATTACAGATGTATTGGCTCCAACCTGTTTCACTGCTTCTTCAACCGTGTTGAATACCGGTTTATCCAAATGCTTCTGGCCGCCTTTTCCCGGGGTTATACCGCCTACCACCTGTGTACCATACTCAATCATCTGCTGTGCATGAAATGTGCCTTCACCGCCGGTGAAACCCTGCACAATAACCCTCGAATTTTTATCAACCAGAATACTCATTATTGTTATTAGTTCTTTTGAGCCAAAAATAATATAAAAAAAGAATTATGAAAGATAAAATTGAATCGATGTTGTATAGTTAAGCTGGTATGTTTGCGGCGTCATTGCGAGTGAAACAAAACAATCTCTTTAAAACAGATAGATTGCTGCGCTAGTGACTCACTCGCAATGACAAAAAATCCTTAATTCAACGACATTAAATTGATATTTATGAATCGGCGTTGTGAAATAGGATTAATTTTGCCTGAAAATAACTGTTTTGTTTACTAAAGACGATACCATCTGTGCCATTTCCACACCGCCGGGTAAGGGTGCCATAGCGGTGATCCGATGCAGCGGGACTGATGCTTTTGCCATTTGCGATCATATTGTCAGACTTGCTTCGGATAAAGGATCCCTGTCAGCTCAATCACCCAATACGGTTCACTTTTCGCAAATTGTTGATGGAAGCGAGATCATCGACCAGGTAGTCGTTACCCTATTTAAATGTCCTCATTCCTATTCGGGTGAAGATACCGTTGAAATCAGCTGTCATGGTTCGCCCTACATCCAGAAAAAAATTCTTGAACTACTTGTTAAATCAGGTGCTCGAATGGCCAATGCCGGTGAATTTACCATGCGAGCCTTTTTGAACGGCAAACTCGACTTGACCCAGGTAGAAGCCATTGCTGACCTGATTGCTTCAGGCTCACAGGCCGCACACCGGGTTGCCATGAATCAGATGCGGGGTGGTTTTACCCGGGAAATTAAAAAACTCAGGGAAAAGCTATTGCATTTTACCACACTCATCGAACTTGAATTGGATTTCAGTGAAGAAGATGTGGAATTTGCCGATCGTTCGCAACTGAAAGAACTGATCACAGAAATTTCTGTTGTACTTGGTAATCTGAGTGAATCCTTTGCCCTGGGCAATGTGATCAAACAGGGTATTCCGGTTGCCATCGTGGGCAAAACCAATGCCGGGAAATCGACCCTGTTGAACCTGTTACTCCGTGAGGAAAAAGCCATTGTGTCGGAAATAGCCGGCACCACCCGCGATTCTATTGAAGATGTGATCAGCATCAGGGGAGTGCATTTCAGGTTGATTGATACGGCCGGACTGCGGCACACCGAGGATGAAATTGAAAAACTGGGCATTGAGCGCACCTGGCAAAAGGTTGATCAGGCTTCTGTCATCATCCAGGTGATTGATCCCACCAGCGACCTGGCCGAGCTGAATCAGCTTTCAGAACAGATTCCGGAATCAAATGGCAACGGCTCAAAAAAGCGGATCGTGGTACTCAACAAAACAGACAAGGTATCCAATGATCAGTTGGACCACCTTTTGGTCAACTTCAAAAAACTATTGCCTTCCGGTGATTTGCTGATCCCCATGTCGGCAAAAAAAGGCACCAACCTGAACTTACTGGAACAGGC
>CAYVBH010000319.1:0-4747 GCA_964449015.1 uncultured Bacteroidales bacterium | reverse complement strand
GCGAATTGCGGAGTGTTAACCGGGTGTTGTTGTCGTATTGAAATATCTTTCCTTCCGATTCGTATTGCTTCCGCAAGGCATCTAATGTTTCCGGTTCGTCAAATGCATAATAAGCATGGCCTCGGCTTACGAGTTCTTCAGCATATTTCCGGTACAAGTCTTTTCGGTGACTCTGCCGGTAAGGTTCGTGTGGACCGCCTATATCGGGACCTTCAGAATACTCAAGCCCGCACCATTTGAGCGATTCAATTATATAATTCTCAGCGCCGGGAACAAACCGGGCCTGATCCGTATCCTCAATCCTCAGAATAAAATCTCCGTGATGCTTCACTGCAAACAAATAATTGAACAATGCTGTTCTTACACCTCCAATGTGCAATGGTCCTGTGGGACTGGGTGCAAACCGTACCCTTACTCTTCGTGACATGCTCTGAATTTTGCGGTAAAGATAATCAATGATGTGATGACTCGTATTTTTAAGCAATCAATTATCTTTGATCGAAGAACCAAGATCCAAGATCCAAGACCCAAGATTGAAGACCAAAGATCAAAGATCAAAGACAGCGGCAGTGGTAGTCAAAACCCAAATCCCAAATTTCAATACACACACATCCAGTATCAAGTATCGAGTATCCAATATCGAGTACCCAACGACAGTGGCAGTCAGACTGTAATACAAAGAAGACCTGAAGACCAGTAGACCAGCAGACTTAGCAGACCCGAAGACTAAAAAATGCCCCACCCCCTCCAGACATATTACTCACGCATTTACAGGTCGTATGACCTGGTAAACCGGCTGTTTACCTTTGGACTCGACAGGAAATGGCGTCGGTACACTGCACAAAAATGTCTTGAAAGCAAGCCCCTGCAGATTATTGATCTTTGCTGCGGAACAGGCGATCTGGCCATTGCACTCAGCAGGCAGGCCGACGAAAAGGTCTCCATAACAGGTTATGATCTGAATGCCGAAATGCTGGCACTGGCGCGGGAAAAAGCATCCCTGCTCGCACAACCGCCGACTTTCCTAATGGGCGATGCGGCATCCATGCCTTTCGACAGTGACAGTGTGGATTGCATCACCATTGGTTTCGGCTTTCGCAACCTCACCTGGGAAAATCCACAGCGTGATGTATTCATCGGCGAAATGGCGAGGGTTTTAAAACCAGGTGGCCGGCTGCTCATTCTTGAAAGTGCCCGGCCCGAAAACAAAGTGATAGCCTGGCTGTACGACCTGTACCTGAAATTCATCCTGATCCCGCTGGGTGGTATTATTTCCGGAAACCGTGAAGCCTATCGTTACCTGGCAGGATCTTCATCGGATTTTTACCCTTTTCATGAACTGCAGTCCATGCTCCAGAACCGCCATCTTTCATTGAAAAAAGAAAGTGTCTTTTTGCTTGGCTCAGTAAACCTGCTGATTGCCACCAAAATCCCCTGAGGATAACTTTCCTTCATCATCCCATTCAAAACATTATCTTTGCTCTTAGAAAAAGCTAATAGCTGTTGGTCTTTAGCCTTTGACTGCTGGCTCTTGGCCTTAAGTTGTTGGTTTTTGTTTTGCTCGTCACTTGTCTCTTGTCTCTTGTCCCTGTCTTGGCTCTTGGCTCTATAATCTGCTAAAATGATTGAAAAACTAAATACTCTTTGCAGTGGCACATTCATCAGCTTCCTGGGAATTGAGTTTACCCGGTCAGGAAGCGATTTTGTTGAGGCCACCATGCCAGTCGACAATAAACTACAACCCATGGGACTCCTTCATGGCGGGGCATCACTGGCACTTGCCGAAACCGTTGCAAGCGGAGGTTCTTATTTGCTGGTCGATCCGGAAAAATATGATGTTCTGGGCCTGCAGGTATCTGGCAATCACATTTCAACCGTGAATAAGGGTAAACTTTTTGCCCGTGCCGAAATCATTCATCGGGGAAAAACAACCCATGTGTGGGATGTTAAAATCAGGGATGAAAAAGATAAACTTATTTCCATTGCGCGGGTTACTATGATGGTTGTCAAGAAGAAATAACAGTTCTCAGATGCAGTTTAAAATCCAGAACAGGAGCAAAATTGACCAGGCCCTGAAAACCTGTTTGAGCCGGCAGGTACATTTTGCGGCATACAAACTGCCAGGAGACAACCCTGTTACCCTGATTATTCAAAAAGGTCCGAAGATCAAGCCCATAAAGAACATCACTCAAAAGCTGCCTGCCAGAGGTTTTCTGATTGTACCCTTTTCCACTTCGGAAAACAGTGCCTACCTGATTCAACCTGACATCATCGTTCGTGAAGGGTCTGATATGGGAGATCTTGAAGCTTTGAACCAGCTTTCTGAAAGACTTCCGTGCCATACCGGCAACCAGGAGCCCCCAGAAATCAGCCGGAAAAAATACCTCGATCTAATCGAGCAATCTATTGAAAAAATAAACTCTGGCGATTTTGAGAAGGTCGTCTTGTCGAGAGTGAAACCGGTTGAGGGTAATTATACAGCCGAATTACCTGCCGTTTTTCTTGCCTTATGCGAAACGTATCCCCATGCTTTTGTTTACCTGTTTCACGTTAACGGACAATGCTGGACAGGTGCAACTCCCGAACCTTTTGTTTATAGCGTTAAAAACAACCTGAACACGGTGTCTCTTGCAGGGACCAGACCTTTCAACAGTGAAAACCTCGATATTGACAACTGGAATCATAAGGAAAAACAGGAACAGGAATACGTAACCAGGTATATTGAGAGAACCTTGAACAACTATGGCGTTTTTTCAATTTCCCGGAAGGGCCCCTTTATTGCCAGAGCCGGAAACCTGATTCATCTGCGAACCGACTTTTCTTTTTCAGCAACTGCTTTGGGTAATCGCCTGCCATCACTGATACACACGCTGCATCCCACTCCGGCAATCTGTGGCATGCCAGCGAACAGCGCACTGGAATTTATCAGGAACCATGAAAATTACAACCGTGAATATTACGCAGGGTTCCTGGGCCCCGTAGGAATTGACGATCTCCTCCAGCTTTTCGTTAACCTGAGATGCATGAAAGTATTGGAAAACAAGCTGATTCTTTATACCGGCAGCGGCATTACTGATGAATCCATACCCGCGCAGGAATGGGAAGAAACCGAAATCAAGGCAGATACAATACTTGCTGTGCTTAACAAAATCAAATAAATGATTCACCCCAAACAACATATAGCTGACCTTCCGGCAATATTACAGCAAAAGGGACTAAAACATGTGGTGATTTCACCCGGTTCTCGCAGTGCGCCGTTGATAGCCTCATTTTACAAGGTATTTGAAGAGAATTGCCTCAGCATTGCCGATGAACGCAGCGCAGCCTACTATGCCCTTGGGATAGCCTTATATACCGGTAAGCCGGTCGCCATCATCTGCACGTCAGGCACATCAGTGCTAAATTATGCCCCGGCCATGGCTGAAGCTTATTATCAGCAGGTTCCACTGCTGGCCATTACTGCTGACCGCTCTCCTGAGTGGATCGATCAGCAGGACAACCAGACCATCCGGCAACGCAATATTTACCAGACTTTTGTAAAGAAAAGCTTTGAAATGCCTGTAATCATGGCATCCTCTGAAAATCTGTGGCATACCCACCGCATGGCCAACGAAGCATTCGACCTGTGCATGACTCCCTGCAAAGGTCCGGTGCACATCAATGTGCCGATGGCCGAGCCGCTTTACGACGAATTGCCAACGGCTTCTGAAGACCTTCGTTTAATTGACCGGTTCATTCCCAATGCAAAACCTGAATTAACCGATGAACTTTTACAGGAATGGAATAATGCACACGGCATCCTCATCGTTCACGGACAGGACTCTCCGGATTCTGAAACCTCACAAGTTTTGCCTTCCCTCATGTCGGATTCACGCGTTGTGATTGTGGCCGAGAACATAGCCAATATTGCCTCAGCCGGTATCATTTCTGCGTCCAACCTCATGTTGTCCAATACCCGTGGTAATAATACTCCCCACCCTGATCTGGTCATACACAGCGGCGGGCAAGTGGTTTCCAAAGCGCTCATCGGATACCTCCGCAAGGCTGCGCAAGTGAAATTGTGGCGGGTAGGAACCGATCCCACGCTGATTGACACTTTCAAGCAAGCGGTGCGGCATATCCATTGTCCCTCTCATACGTTTTATCAGGCGTTGACTGGTATTCTTCACAAAGGAAAGCAAACCGGATGGTCGCATCAATGGCTTGAACTTGCTGAAAAAACCCGGTTGAAGCTTGATGAGACATTACCTCATTTGCCCTTCTCTGATTCTTTAGTATTCCATCATATATGTAACTCTATTCCCAATGATACACTAGTTGCACTGGGAAACAGCAGCGTAATAAGGTATTCGCAACTGTTCTCGCCAAACTTGTTGGCACGGTATTATGCAAATCGCGGTGTATCGGGTATCGATGGCAGTCTTTCCACCGCATCGGGCATTGCCTTTGCTTCAGGTAAATTAACACTAGCCATACTGGGTGACCTGAGTTTCCTTTATGATTCCAATGCTCTTTGGAACCGGGAATTACCGAATAATTTACGTGTCGTTGTTATCAACAACCATGGCGGCGGCATATTCCACATACTGAAAGGGCCCTCGGAAAAAGCGGGATTTAAAAAACTGGTAGAAGCCTACCATCCGGTAAATATTCATAAATTAGCAGAGGCTTACGGATTGAAATATCACTTTGCAGGGGATCTCAACTCGCTGGCAGCAGTTTGGCCCGATTTTATGAACAAAAACCA
>CAYVBH010000318.1:0-4761 GCA_964449015.1 uncultured Bacteroidales bacterium | reverse complement strand
GATTCCTTCTGCATCCAGTAATTAACAGCTTTGCCGCTCAGGTTTACGTATGTGCTTGGCTTCAGGAGCACAAACGCACGGCCTTTATAGCGGTATTCACAGAGGGAACCATACCTCGTGTCAGAAAAAACAATATTGGATGACCTGGCTAAGGCATCCAATATCGTAAATCCTATGTTATGACGGGTGTTGTGGTATTCATCACCCACATTACCCAGTCCAGTAACCAGGTACTTCAAGACAATGGTAAATTATTATTTTTTGGTTTCTGCAGCAGGAGCAGGAGCAGCGGCAGGAGCAGCAGCAGCAGCACCTTCAGCAGCCGGTGCAGCAGCACCTTCAGCAGCCGGTTCCATTCCTTTTGCGGCAGCCCTGGCGGAAATAACACCAACGATAAGTGAGCGCGGCGACTCCATGATGGTCACGTTGGGATAAGTCAGATCGCCGGCCAATACCGATTGGCCAATCTCGATATTTGTGATGTCAATTACCAGTGTGTCAGGTAAATCATCAATCAATCCCTTAACCTTAATATATCTTTTGCGCTGTCTGAGTTTACCCCCAGCCCTGATACCGGCTGAGTTACCTGTAACTTCAACTGGAAGATCAATAACAATAGGCTTATTCTTGAATACTTCAATGAAGTCAATGTGGTTCAGGTTATCACTAACCGGGTGAAATTGAATGTCTTTCAATACGGCCAGATGAGCCTTACCTTCAATGTCGAGGTTAACAACATAAGCATGGTGAGTATACACCAGGTCTTTAAATGCCCGGTCTTCGGCATAAAAATGGATGTTTTCCTTGCCTCCGTATATTACACAGGGAACCTGGTTGTTTTTACGAAGCGCTTTTGCATCTTTTTTACCTGTGCCTTTGCGCAGGGATACTTTCAAATCAATCGTTTTCATTTGTAATAAGAATTAAACAATATTAAAATGTGCTACTTGGATTCCCGGATTTTCCGGGAATCCCCATTACACCATTGTTTAATAAAAAACAGTGGTTAAAAAGGTGGGCAAATGTAGTAAATAATTACAAATTAGCAATTAGCAATTTATAAAATATCCTATTAGCTGTTGGCTATTAGCTATTGGCTAAAAACAGCCGGCTAAGGGCTAACGGCCAAGGGCCAACGGCTTCTTCAGACAATAAAGTTCTTCGTAATCGACTTGTATTTATAAACCTTATGTATTACATCGGCAAAGAGGTCGGCAATGGTCAGCACCTTGATCTTATCGGAGTGACCCCGGAGCGGGATGGTGTCAGTTACAACCACTTCGGTAATGTCTGATTTTTCTATGCGCTCATAGGCAGGTCCCGAAAGAACGGGGTGAGAACACACCACCCTGACACTTTTGGCACCTTCCTCCATCATCAGCTTGGAAGCCAGACAAACAGTGCCGGCAGTATCAATCATGTCGTCAACAATAACGATATTCTTATCTTTGATATCTCCGATAACCCGGATTTCCTCAACCACATTGGCCCTCTTTCTTACCTTATAGCAAATCACCATTTCGCAGTTCAGAAACCGTGAATAGGCATTGGCTCTTTTGGTACCTCCCATGTCGGGTGCGGCAATCACCAGGTTTTCGAGATTCAGACTTTTTATATAAGGTACAAAAATGGTCGACCCGTACAAATGATCCACAGGCACATTGAAAAATCCCTGAATCTGATCGGCATGCAGGTCCATGGTCATAATCCGGTCGGCTCCGGCAGCTGTTAAAATGTCGGCAACCAGCTTAGCGCCAATGCTGCACCTGGGCCGGTCTTTTCTATCCTGCCTTGCCAGTCCCAAATAAGGCATTACGGCAACCACCTGGTAAGCCGATGCACGTTTGGCTGCATCAATAAGCAACAACAATTCCATCAGGTTGTCCGCAGGCGGAAAAGTCGACTGAACAATAAAAACGATACATCCACGCACGGATTCCTCGAAATAGGGCTGGAATTCACCATCGCTGAACTCTAGCACTGAGGTCTTTCCCAACTCAGTTCCATAACTTTTTGTAATTTTTTCCGCCAGGTAATGCGAAGCACGACCTGAAAAGAATTTTATCGGAGCTTTGATTTTCATTGAATATGCGTTACACGATTATTGAGGTGCTGCAAATGTAAAAAATATCCCGTCAAGATGAATTATAGATTCCTTTATTTTAATGAAACAGTTTTGAACAGCCCATGGATAGAAGCAAGAAACAGGATCCAAGATCCAAGACTGAAGACATTAACGGCAGGGACAGTGGCAGTGGCAGTCAACTCGCAGCTCACAGCTCACAGCTGTTTTCAGACATGAAAGACCAGAAGACCAGCAGACTTATCAGACCTGCCCAAACCTGGCGTTACCCTCTTCAATAAAATTCAGTATTTCCTCGCGACCGCGGTATTTTGACGAAGAAGTGATAAAAACGGGAGGGAGTTCTTCCCAGCTTTCCAGCAACCTGTTGCGATAACGATCCATATTGTGTTTCAAAGCAGATGCCGACAGCTTGTCAATTTTGGTGAAAATGAGTGCCATTGGAATCTGGCTGGTTCCGGCCCAGTTAATGAATTCCAGGTCGCTTTTCAATGGCTCATGCCTGCAATCGATCAGTACAAACAAACAAACCAGGTTTTCACGGTGCAACAGGTAATCTTCACTGGTTATCCAAAAGCTATCCCTTGTTTTCCGTCCGGTTTTTGCATAACCATATCCGGGCAAATCAACCAGATACCAGTTCTGGTTAACCAGGTAATGGTTGATCAGCTTCGTTTTTCCGGGAGTTGCTGATGTTTTGGCCAAGTTTTTTACGTTGATCAACATGTTGAGCAAAGAAGATTTACCAACATTTGACCGGCCGGCAAATGCGAACTCGGGTAAGCCCGACGAAGGACATGATTTCAGGTCGGGACTGCTTTTGACAAAGCTGGCAGCGTTGATTTCCATCAGAATAGATTTTCCAGAACCGATTTGACCCTGTTTTTTGATGCGTCTCCAGGAATATAGACCTCCAAAACCTCGGATGAGGGATGTGGAATCAGTCTCAAATTTTTTATTTCAGCCGGAAGCAGTATGGTTTCACCTGTTCTTACTGATTCCATCAGATTTTCGCCATAGGCAATAGAGAAACTTCCCCTGATACACATGTAAATTACAAACGAATCCAGTTCCATATAATCTTTATCCGTGTTCTTCTCCAGTAACAGCAGGTTCACGGTAAAATAGGGACAGGAGGCAAGGCTAGCAGGTTTTCCCGGTACTTTTTCGTATACTGTTTTATAAGTAGGATACTGTTTAAAGTCGATGGCTTCAAGTGCTTTTTCGGTGTGTAGTTCCCTGGGTTGACCTTTGTCATCAAGCCGGTCATAATCATAAATGCGCAAGGTGGCATCGGAGGTCTGCTGTATTTCGGCCAGCAGTATGCCGGCACCGATGGCGTGAATTCTTCCGGCAGGCAGGAAAAATACATCGCCTTGTTGCGCCTTTTCCTTATTCAGGATGGAAAGGATTGATTTGTCGGCAAGGTGTTCCTGGTATTTTTCAGGGGTTACCGGTTGGTTAAAGCCTGTAATGATTTCGGCATTATGTTCTGCTTCAACAATGTACCACATTTCAGTTTTCCCGAATGACTTGAATTGCTTCAGGGCCAGATCATCTCCCGGATGTACCTGAACAGATAAGGCATCATTGGCATCGATGAATTTGATAAGCAAAGGAAACAGGGTTCCGAATTTTTCAAAAATGCTGTCGCCCACCAGGTCACCCATATAAACCTCAATCAATTCCTCCAAGCTGTTTCCGGCAAGAAAACCATTGCTGACTTTGGATATTTCTCCGGGATATCCGCTGATTTCCCAGCTTTCACCGGCTTTGTCAGTTTTGCAATTCTTGTGAAGAATGGTATTAAGCCTGGTTCCACCCCAGATCTTGTCTTTTGTTATGGGCTTGAATTTTAAAGGATACAGCTGATTCATGACAAGAAATATTGCATTAAGCCTTTTGTTTTATCGCGAATGTTCGTATATTTTCATTGCCTTGCAAAAATAGCGATTAAAGAAACAAACACATGCTGGAACAGTTAAAAATTGGGAATATTCTTTTCCTGGATATTGAAACAGTTCCTGCCTATCCGACCTTTCAGGAAGCACCTGATCTGATCCGGACGTTGTGGGAAAAGAAGAGTATGTACCTGAGAAGGGAAGAGGAGACGCCAGAAATTATGTATCAACGTGCAGGAATATATTCTGAATTTGGCCGTATCATCTGTATCTCAACAGGAATGATAGGTATTCAGGAAAACCGGCGTGTTTTCCGAATTAAATCGTTTTACCAGCAAAGCGAAAAGGAATTGCTTGAATCGTTTGCCACTCTGATTAACCGTTTATCCCAGAAGCGTGAGATCGAACTGTGTGCCCATAACGGCAAGGAGTTTGACTTTCCTTATATAGCGCGCAGGATGCTGATTAACGGCATCGGGTTACCTGAATTATTTGATACTGCAGGCAAAAAGCCATGGGAGGTCAGACACCTGGATACACTGGATTTGTGGAAATTCGGAGACCACAAGCATTATACTTCATTGAACCTGTTAGCTGCCGTTTTTGATCTGGAAAGCCCCAAATCAGATTTGGATGGCAGCCAGGTAGCTCATGTATATTGGCATGAAGAGGACCTGGTACGAATTGTTGATTATTGCCGACGCGATGTGATCACCACTGCTCAGATTATGCTTAAATTTAAGGGTCAGGAGATCCTTGCACCGGCTGACCTGATTG
>CAYVBH010000317.1:0-4771 GCA_964449015.1 uncultured Bacteroidales bacterium | reverse complement strand
TACCATAAAGTCATCCTTACCTTTTTCAATAATGCATTCCTTACCCTGGATAAAGGCTGGCACGTCCTCCATGCGGTGGCTGAAGGTGGTGCCGTCAAGCAAAACCGGATGCTCTCCGTCCCACCATGCGGCAATCATGTGGTCGCTGTTCACAATCGACGGAAATTCAGAAAACTTGTAAGGACGTTCCCTCGAACCCACCCAAACATAGCTTGCTTTCATCCCCTGCGACCGGATCAGGGATACCAGCAGGCTGGTTTTCCCCTTGCAGTCACCATATCTACGCTTCAACACCTGAGCTGCTTCACTCGGAATATAGCCGTTTTCGCCGTCCTCAATGGCAACGTATTTAATGTACTTTTGAACCCAGCGGAATATGCTGCGTACCTTTTCCCGGTCACTCAGGATGCCGGCAGTAAGAGAATCTGCAAGTTTCCTGACATCTCTATTAATTTCTTTCTGCATGCCGCTGATGTGCGAATAATCAAACGCATAAAGGTCCTTGAGGCTGCCAATTACCGCTTTCTGCTCGTTGTTCGCGTGATACCCTGCAATCTGTACAATCAGATGAGGTATGAAGTACCTCGATCCCGGTGCCTTTTCATCCATGTCATAATACTTCGGATTGTCCGCTTTCCAGGTATGAATGATTCGGTTGCCCTTGACAGATTTGCTGTATTGAACAATGGATGTATCGTTACCAAACAACCTGAAAATGATCTGAATTTCCGGGGGTAAGGAAATCGTGAGCATCATATTTTCACCGGGCATCGAACCTCCAAAATCGAACACCACCGGAATGTAAGCATAATTTGTGGTGGCAACCGACCGGGTTACCAGTTTGGTCCCCTTGCCTACTGCCGGGTAGGAATAAGCATATTCATACTGGTCATCGAAAAAAACGGTGTTGTCCATTTCAACCGATTTGGTGAATTTCGACACGGTGACCTTTTTGTACTGGTTATTCTCGGGCACCAGGCTGTATGCTTCGAGTTTCATCAGGTCATAATGGTTGTTGAAATATTCTTTTGAATCAGCCAGGTAGGCCGAATTGTCTTTCAGCACGATCATTTCCCGGTAATCGTCCATTGTGGTCTGCGGCACATTGTTGACCAGGTCGATGGTAACCTGGAGCTGTTTTGAAACCGTCACCAGGGCATTCCCGGGGTATTTCTGCTGCCATTGCTGCAATTCCTGTACCGGTTGGATGCCCGCAGAAACATTCAGAAAAAGTATAAACAGAATTGCCGGAATCAGCATGTATTTATTTCTTAACCATATCATACAAGTCGCCGTATTGATAAAACAGAATTTCAGTTTCCCTGCCGCCCTCATCAAAGGCATGCCATTCGCCATGTTCCGAATTTGCCTTGTAGCTTCCCGACTGTTTCACCTTGCCGTTGGGGAAGTAGGATTTATAAGGACCGTTAAGCTCGTCGTTCAGGTACATGGCAACCTGCAACAATTTGCCATCCGGATAATACTCCCTGGTCACACCCGTATTCTCGTCAAACAGGTACTCCGACTCACGCATAGGCTTTCCGTCAGGATAATAGGATAGAAATTTTTCGTGGTACAAACCATCTTTCAAAGATATCCTGGCCGACACCTTTCCGTTCGCATAATAGGCTACCACATGGCTGGTTTTCCGGTTCACCGGTGTCTCGGGAACAAAGTCGCCGGTGCTGTTTTTCCAGCTGATTCCCTTGATCACATTGTTCTGGTACCTCACCCGGTACATGAAGGTGCCATCAGGTGCATAGTAATCCGAATACCCGTTCCGCTCATCATTTTCCATGTTGATCTCCCGCGCAATTTTGCCGTTATGGTGATAGCCCGTATTTTTTCCGTTGTTCTGACTGTTTTCATAGAACATATGGTAATCAAGCATTCCCTCATCGAATAATTTACATTCCCCGTCAAGTTCACCCAGGGTATAATTACAAACTGTTTCGCAGTTGCTGCGGTAGTCATACCGGGTGTGTTTTCCATGAGGCTTGCCGTAGAGGTAAGTAATTTGCGATTTGAGTTGCCCGTTCGGGAAGTATTCTTCCTGCAGGCCATTATTTACATTGTCGCAGATGCGAGTCACCGATTTCACCTTTCCGTTGGGATAAAAGGTTGTAAAATCATGCTTTCCGTAATCATACCCGGAATCATTGATTAATTTGCCCTGCCGGTCGTAATCAATGGTTCTCACGGCCTTGCCTTTGTCGTTATAGAAAACCTCGGAAACCAGCATTCCATCTGGATTATAAGTCAGACTTCTGCCACACAACACCCCCTGCTTGTAAAAGTATTTCATCTCAATGGTATCATTCCGGTAGTAGCTGATCCATTCGCCGTCGGCGCCTTCTTTCAGGTAACTGCCGGTGGTTTGAACACTGCCGTTAATGAAATATGATTTGTATGGCCCTATAATAAAACTGCTGTCGCACGAGTATTCTTCCTTCAGGTTTCCGTTACCGTAATACTTTTTTTGTGGCCCTGATTGTTGTCCGCCAAGGTAATTCAAATCTTCAATCATTACGCCCAATGGATTATACTTCTTCCAGTTTCCCTCGTTCCGGCCATGAACCAGCCACCCTTCCTGTAGCAGTATACCGTCGACATAAAATGACTTGTAGTAAACCGAATCACCCGAAGCTGTTGTTTCATATAACAGGCTGCCGGCAGCATCGAACGATTCAACCTTTTGAAGCGTGTCGGAGACATAGGTTTGCACAACCTGCTTGTTGCCATCCGGGAAGTAATATGTGAATGACCCGGTAAGAACTCCGTTGGTGTATTCTTTTCCTGAAGTGGCGAGTCTCCCCTGCCCGTCATAAGTCCGGTATTCACCCGTGTAATTACCCTGATCATTCAGGTCCGCCTCGTCCATCACTTTACCGTTGGGGTGGTAGTTGACCCAGCGGCCTGTTTTCACACCGGCCGTGTAGGTGCCTTCCGATTCAGGCTTGCCCGATGGGTACCATGATTTATAGGTCCCGTTGTAAAATCCGTTATCAAAAGTACTTTCCAGTTTGATCTGCCCGTTGAGCCATTTCTCGGTCATTTTGCCTTCCACGGTGTCGTTCACATAATTGAATTCCCGGGTGAAACCTTCGCTGTAATTATTAAATACACCGGGACCATTGTTCACATCAGATTCCACCGTGTTGGATCCGGTGAGCATGCCGCAGGCGGAGTATTCTTCAGTTACACCGGTCTTTTTTCCTGCCACAAAAGGATATACCCATTGCTTTGATCCATCGGGATAGAATGTATAAATGGTTCCGTTGAGCTGGTTGTTTATAAAATTCAGTTTTTGTTTGACCCGGCCATCCTCATAGTAAACCAGGTACTCACCCTGCGACTCATCGTTGACGTAAGTGCCCTTTTCAGAAACGGCGCCCTCGTCTGTGATCACCAGGTGAATTCCGTTCCGTACCCGGTCGGTGCCCGTTTGTTCGCCAATTCCCGATAACACGCCGGCATCACTAAAATGGTGCACTGCCCTGTCGTTTTTATCATGGTCAGGTAAAAAGCCGTATATTCTTCCCTGATCCAGGAATTGCTGCGCCCATGAGATAAAACCGTCAATCTTTCCGGGATTCTTGTTATTCCATGCCTCCGCCATCGGATTGCTGATGTTGTTCATACAATAATTGATGTAGGTTTCAAACATGTCCTTTCGGTATATTTCAGAAAACAACCTGGCATACAACCGGTTGTATAGAGATGTGTCAGCCGGATTGTAACGGAGGTTCGCAAAGAGCATGTAGGACTGCCGCGTTAATGTAAAATCAATTTTAAAAGGAAAATTGAAATCTTTGCTGAATGCCAGTTCCGATTGGAGCAGGTATTTGAGTTCATCCCAATGTGCGTGATCAGTTGTAACAGGGTATGGGTACAGGTATGCACGGGATGTAATACCGGTCTTACCTCCTATAGTATTTTCAAATTCCCCGATGTTTGCAGTGCCCGGGTTAATCAGAATAGCCATGCTTAAGGCAAGGTATGATTTGGCAATCCGGCCCATGGCATAATTGGCCCTGGCCAGTACCAGGTGACTGCGCGTATGGTATGGGTAAAAAACAATGCTGCGGGTGAGAACAATTTCAGCAGAATCAGGTTTTCCGGCGTTCAGGTAGCAAAGTCCCAGGTTATACATGACGTTCTGGTTGTAGGGCCATTTCTTAAAGGCTTTCCTGAGCAAAACGAGGGCTTCATTGGTTCTGTCCAGGTCGTCGAGGATGCTGCCCGTCATGCTGTATAGGTAAGGATGGTCATAGCCCAGGAAATCAGCTTCGTGGCATTTCCGGAGGGCAAGTTCCTTGTTATCGGAGTGGTATAAGTTCAGTGCCATTTCATAGCAGGCCCACGGGTAATTTGGATCAACCGGCGACACCTGTTTGAGTAGGTCGATGGCAGGCTGATAGTAGCCACTGTCATGAAGTTGATTGGCCTCCCGGATCAGCGAATCGCTGTCGGCAGGATTTTCAGCTGAAAGACTTGCAAAAACAGGCATACTAATGATTAACAGAAGAGCCAGATATGGGGTAAGAGCAGATTTCATAAGGATGTTCTGAATAACATGAAATTACATTTGCTTCAAATATAGGCTATGCATAGAATTTTTACATAGGAAGGCCCCAAAAAGTTACGTTTTGATCACAGTTGAGAGAACCAAGAGTCAAGAGCCAAGAGCCAAGACAGTGGCAGTTGCAATAACAGAAAGCATCCGTCAATGCGAGCGAAATGAAATAGAGCGTGGCAATCTCCTTCTCAG
>CAYVBH010000316.1:0-4806 GCA_964449015.1 uncultured Bacteroidales bacterium | reverse complement strand
ATTTTAAGGGTTACAATGGTAATAATGGCAAGTAGTATTCCTATGATCCAGAACCTGGTCACAATTTTGGGCTCAGGATAATTCAGTTTCTGAAAATGATGGTGGAGCGGTGACATGCGGAGAATCCTGCGCCCTTCGCCAAACCGCAACCGGGTATATTTAAACCAGGAGACCTGCACAATCACCGAGAGGCTTTCTGCCACAAACACACCGCAAAGAATGGGTATAAGCAGTTCTTTGCGTATGAGGATGGCAAAAACGGCAATGACGCCCCCGATGGCCAGGCTTCCGGTATCGCCCATGAAGACCTGTGCAGGGTAGGAGTTGTACCACAGAAAACCCACTAGGGCGCCTATAAATGCCGCTATATAAACAACCAGTTCGCCTGTGCTCGGGAGGTACATGATGTTGAGGTAATCGGCCATAATGGCATTACCGGAAACATAAGCCAGCAGCCCCAGGGTGGTGCCGATAATTGCCGAACTTCCCGCCGCAAGTCCGTCAAGTCCGTCTGTCAGGTTGGCGCCATTGGAAACGAAGGTGATGATGAAAATAACAGCCAGGATGACTACCACCCAGGCCCATTGTTTTGCCTTGTCACCCAGGAACCAAACCAGCATGGCATAATCGAATTCATTGTTCTTGAAGAACGGTACGTTTACTTTGGTAGATTTTGTCTCGCGTGTAACATAGGCGATAACCGGTTTTTCTCCTTCGGCACCTTTCTCAATCCGTGTTATTGGGTTGCCTGTTTCATCCAGTACTTTTTCACGTGCTACGATGTCATCGCTGAAATGCAGTGTCAGGCCAACTACAATTCCCGCAATGATTTGGGCAAATACTTTAAATTTTCCCCGCAAACCTTCCTTGTTCTTTTTGAACACCTTGATGTAATCATCAACAAACCCCACAAAACCCAGCCATATGGTGATGAACAGCATGAGCAGGATGTAAATGTTGCCCAGGTTGGCAAACAGCAGAACCGGGATAATGATGGAAATAAGGATGATCAATCCGCCCATGGTAGGTGTGCCTTTCTTCTTCATTTGTCCCTCAAGCCCCAGGTCGCGTATGCTTTCACCGATCTGAGCCTGTTGCAGTAAGCGGATTATTTTCTTACCATAAATGGTGGAAATAATCAGCGAGGTAATGATGGCCATGGCCGACCTGAAAGAGATGTAGTTGAACAAACCGGCACCGGGTATGTCAAGACTTTCCAGATATTTAAACAGGTAGTAAAGCATAGGCCTTGGGTTACAGATTTTCGTTACTTAATCCGAACAGCAATTTCACTTCTTCCATATCGCTGAAATGATGCCTGACACCTTTAATTTCCTGGTAGGTTTCATGACCTTTACCGGCAATGAGAATGATGTCCCCCTTACCGGCCATCAGACAGGCAGTTTTAATGGCCTCGCGGCGGTCGGGTTGTATCATGGTTTTTTCAAGCAATTTCTTGTCGAGTCCGGCCTTCATGTCGTTCAGAATATCCAGCGGGTCTTCATTCCGCGGGTTGTCGGCTGTAAGGATTAAACGGTCGCTCATCTCGGCAGCCACCCTGGCCATTATCGGCCGCTTTGTTTTATCACGGTTTCCTCCGGCTCCCACTACCGTAATAACCTGCTCATTGCCTTTGCGGATCTGCATGATCGTTTTCAGCACATTCACAATGGCATCGGGTGTGTGAGCATAATCAACGACTGCTGTGACTCCCTGTGACGACTGCACATACTGAAAGCGTCCCTCCACCGTGTCCATCAGACTGATCAACCGGAGCACCTCATCCTTGTCCTGACCAAGCAAACGTGCACATGAGTACACAGCAAGCAGGTTGTAGGCATTGAATTCCCCGATAAACCGGGTCCATATTTCTGAATTGTCCATGTTGAGCAGCATGCCGTTCAGATGGCTTTCAATTATTTTCGCCTTGAAATCAGCCATTGACCTGATGCCGTAATAGCTGACGGCCGATCGGGTGTTTTGCACCATTACCTTGCCGTTCCGGTCGTCGGCGTTGATCAGTGAGAAGCTGCCCTCGGGCATGTTGTCGAAAAACAGTTTTTTGGCTTTGAGATATTCTTCAAAGGTTTTATGATAGTCGAGGTGGTCGTGGGTGATGTTCGAAAAAATACCTCCGGCAAATGACAGTCCGGCTACTCTTTGCTGAACCAGGGCATGTGAGCTTACTTCCATAAACGCATAGGTACATCCTGCTTCAACCATATCATACATAATCCGGTTGAGTTGCACGGGATCGGGTGTTGTATGTGTAGCTTCAACCACTCGGTCTCCTATATAATTGCGGATGGTGGTAAAACAGCCCGATTTGTATCCGAGTGAATTGAACAAACGGTAAAGGAGCGTCACGGTGGTTGTCTTCCCGTTAGTACCGGTGATTCCTGTCAGCTTTAGCTTCCGCGATGGATGGCCATAGAAGGCCGATGCCAAGATGGCCAATGCATGCGATGCGTCTTTAACAACAATGTAAGTAACGTCAGGCGAGGTTGCAGCCGGCATGTGCTCACATACAATCGCCGGTGCTCCTGATTGAATAGCAGATTCAATGAATTCATGTCCGTCTGATTGCGTTCCTTTTACGGCAATAAAAAGAGTACCTGCCGCAACCTTCCGGGAGTCAAAACCAATGCCCGAAAGCTGGATGTCAACAGGCCCCTGGATCTGCTGAATCTGAATGTCTTTTAGTATTTCGGACAGATTAACTTTCATAGTATTAAATTCTTGTCATTTCCAGTGTTATCTGGTCTCCTTTTCTTGCCCTGCTTCCGGGTGGTATGGATTGTTGGCGTACACTGCCTCTTCCCAGAAGTCTTACCCGGAGGCCTGCATTTTCAAGCAGGTAAATGGCATCTTTAGCTCCCATGGAAACCACATTGGGAACCAGTCCTTCTCTTACATTCCGGTTGTTGAAAGCAATGCTTTCGGTCTTTTTTTCTGTCGACACCCAGTCAGCACGGATGTGGTCGTTTTCAACCGGCACGTCAAGTTCTTTCAGCACATATCGGAGCTGTTCGCGGTTGCCGGTTTTGGAGTACGGAAGATCGGGTTCTGAATTCTTGTCTTTTGCAACTACAGGATGCATATCGATTGACGTAGCATAAACCTTCCGGGCAATTTCCAGAAATACAGGACCGGCCACCATATTGCCGTAATACACGTTTTTTGATGGCGAATTCACCACTACAATGCAGGAATACATGGGTTTGTCAGCAGGGAAGTATCCGGCGAACGATGCCTGGTAGCTTACCTCGGATGACGTTTTATATCCGTATTTTTTATTGTAGATCTGGTTGGTGCCTGTTTTTCCGGCAATTCGGATCTGCGAATTCTGCAGGTTTTTTGCAGTGCCTGATTCCACCACGCCTTCAAGTATTCTTTTTACTTTATGCAGGGTCGATCGAGAGCAAACCGACGATTGAAGCACTTCCGTATCAAATTTCCGGATCAGTTTACCATGGTAGCGGATTTCTTTAACAAACTGCGGCTTCACCATCTTGCCGTTATTGGCAATGGCATTGTAAAAGGTAAGTGTCTGCAGGGGTGTGATTCTGATTTCATATCCGTGAGCAATCATGGCCAGTGATATCCCCGACCAGTATTTATCGCCAGGGTAGCGGATCAGCGGGTTGCCCTCACCCTTGATTTCAATGCCCAGCTTTTCGTTCAGCCTCATGGCGTAGAGCCTGTCGATAAACTCTTCAGGTCTTTCCTTATAGGCACCGGTAATGATCTTGGCCATGCCTACATTGGAGGATTTTTCAAACACCTCTTCCACTGTTATTTTTCCATAGCCTCCGTGTTCATAATAATCATCGCGTATGATTTTGTCGTAATATTTAAAGGTACCGTTGCCGGTGTCAATGGTGTCTTCAAGATCAACCACACCATCCTCAAGTGCAGCGATCAGCACGGGTAGTTTAAAGGTGGAACCCGGCTCAGTGGATTCACCGATTGCATAGTTTTGTATTTCATGATAGAATCCCTGTTCATCCCTGCCCAGGTTAACCATGGCCTTCACCTTGCCGGTTTTCACTTCCATCAGAATGGCAGTGCCGTATTGAGCGCCCTGGGTAACCAGTTGGTGTAACAAAGCTTTGTGTGCCACATCCTGAAGATTGACATCAAGGGTGGTGATCAGGTCATGGCCGTCTTTAGGCTCAATTTCATTCCACTCGTTCATGGGCATCCACACGTCACCTGAAAGGCGCTGCATCAGGCGAACTCCCTGAACACCGGCAAGCTGGTCGTTATAAGCGCCTTCAATCCCCACCACGTTCCCGTTAACATCTTTTGAAGTGTAACCAACCAGGCGGCCTGCCAGACCCTGATGCGGCCTGACGCGCCGGCTTTCCTGCATATAAACCAGTCCGCCCTTGTACTTGCCCAGGCGGAATATTGGAAAGGTTTTCAATTTCTTCAGCTGGATGTAGTTTACGCCGCTTTTCACCAGGTGGTATCTTTTGCCTTGCCTGCGGGCCTCAATCAGGCTGCGCTTGTAGGCCTCCTTTGATTTGTCGCCAAAAAGCCGCGAAAGGCCAAGAGCAAGGGAGTCAACACCCCGGTAAAAGGTGCGGTCGGACAGGTTTTCGCATTTCGCGTCAAAGCGCACTTCGTAGTAAGGAACCGAACTTGCGAGCAATCTTCCGTCGGCCGCATAAATACTTCCGCGGTCAGCGGGTATGTTCATGGTTTTCAATACGGAGTCGCCGGCCTTTGACATCCATTTTTCCTTTTCAAAAACCTGCAGGTAGATGATCCGTCCGGTGATTACCAGTCCAATCAGCAAAA
>CAYVBH010000315.1:0-4848 GCA_964449015.1 uncultured Bacteroidales bacterium | reverse complement strand
ATTACCTTGACCGTATCAGAAGTGACCTTTGAAGAAGTAATCAACCGGCTCAATGAGAAATACCACCTTTCCTGTTATTTTAGTTCAAGCAAAATCCCGGTTCAGGCAAAAATTACCATCCGGGCAGAAGCGCTTCCGCTAAACGGATTTCTGGATGAAATTTGCCGGCAGGCCGGAATCAGTTACCGAATCCGAAATGCACAAATTATTTTCCTGCCGGGCAATACTGGCATGCCTTTGAATGTTTATACCCTGTCGGGCTATGTTTCTGATTCTGCTAGCGGTGAACGCATGATAGGTGCTACCATAATCATTCCTGAACTGAAAAAGGGAACCACATCCAATGCCTTTGGTTATTATTCCTATTCGTTGCCACCGGGTCATTATCTGGTACAATGTTCTTTTATTGGTTACCTGCCGGTGGTGAAACAGGTAGCTCTGAGTCGTGATGAAGTGCTGTCGTTTGATTTATCTGCTGCGCCAAAGGAAATCAGTGAGGTGAAACTGGAGTCGTCCAGGCTGAACAGAATGATCAACCTGCATCCGGGGGCCGATGTGGTACCGGCAAAAATACTGAATACCTGTCCCGCCCTGATGGGTGAAAAAGACGTGGTACAATTCCTAAAGATGATGCCTGGTGTGCAAACCAATACCGACGGATTAAACGGACTCTATGTGAGAGGCACACTGCCACAACACTCATCTTTTATTGTAGATGACGCACCAATGTTCAACATGTATCACTTTTCGGGTTGGTTTTCTACCATCAATCCCGATGCCGTTAAGGAGATCAGGCTTTATAAAGGACACCTGCCGGCCCGTACGGGAGGATCGCTCGGATCAATAGTGGATATCAGGCTGAAAGATGGCAATAACCAGCATTTCAATGTAACCGGGGGCATCGGCACACTGACCAGCCGCGTGACACTTGAAGGACCCATTGTTAAAAACAAGGCTTCATTTATCATTTCAGGCCGGCGCACCTATTTTGATCAGCTGTTGCGGTTGGTTGACAACAGTGAGGACACCCGGGAGCTGGGCAGGTTTTACTTTTACGACATGAACGGCAAGGTGAACTATACAGTAAACCACAATAACCGTTTTTATATTTCGGCCTATTCAGGCAGGGACAAGTTTTGGGAGGCCGGGGGTACCAAGTGGGGAAACTCCCTGGTATCGGCCAGGTGGAATCACCTTTTTTCCGAAAAGTTATTTGCCAACTTTACCCTTACCGGAAGCTGGTATGATCACAGTTTCAGGGGCTATGACTTCAGTGATGACAAAGCTTTGCAGCTGCTGTTCAGGCTTCGCAATTCCAACTTCAAATACGACCTGACCTGTTTTACAAGAACGAATCTGAGAATTAACGCAGGTCTCGGTGCAAAGTATAACCAACTTCCCCCGGTAAGTGTTCAGGGAGGTAATGTGATTCTGCCCGATGAATCAACCGACAAAAGAACATTTAAGCAGTTGATCGGAACGGTTTATGCAGAAAGCAGTTTCTCACTGAATCCGAAATTTTCCGTTGAAGCCGGATTCAGATTAATTATGGCAGATAAAATCTACCCAAATGATGTGAAAACCAGGATTGATCCCGAACCAGCACTGTCTGTAAACTATAAGATTTCTGAAGAAGCTTCACTGAAGGCTGCCGCTTCACGTAATTACCAGTATTATCATGGAGTCTCGGTGTTTGAAATGATCATCCCGTTTGATAAGTATTTGCTTTCAGGGGCAAAGCTCAAACCACAATATGCCGATCATTTTTCGGCAGGATTCTATTATTCCGAAAGTGAGAACCGGTTTGAGTTCTCCATAGATTCTTATTATTCCCTGCTTCATAACCAGTACAGGATTCCCATCAGTGAGGAAATCTATTTCTATCGCGAAACCGAGATGAACCCCATCAAAGGACTGCTTAAAAGCTACGGGGTTGAAATTTCTCTGCGGAAGCTGACAGGCAGACTGAACGGCATGGTAAGCTATACCTGGTCAAATATACGGATACGGGAGGCTGAATTTTTGGAAGGCCGTTCCTATCATCCCTATTACCACCGCCCGCATAATCTGGTAATCAGTGCGAATTTCTCACTGACCCCCAGGATTCTGCTTTCATCAAACTGGGTTTACATGAGCGGCAATCCCTATGCGTATCCCACCAGCAAATACGAACTGAGGGGCAGAACAGTACCGCTTTATGACAATAACAAGCTTTACAACCAGCGCATGCCGGATTATCACAGGCTCGATTTCAACTGCCGTTTCAACCTCGACAGGAGAAAACCGTCACGGCACAGTCTTTCATTGAGCGTATATAACTTGTATTCCCGAAAGAACGCGATTTTTTATTCCTATAATGACATCGCTGACGGAAACACCGACAAGGATCCCAATAGTGGGTATCAGAAAAGATATTTCAACATGACAGAATTTCATTTTTTCAATATTTTCCCTTCACTATCCTATGAATTTAAATTTGGGAAATAGAATTGTAAGGACTAACTATAACTTGGGCCTTCTGTTCATAGTATTGATGGCCGTGTTGTTCTCCGGTTGTGAAAACCTGATTGGTTTTCCCGACATACCGGATCATCACAAGGTTCCGGTTATAGAAGCCATACTTACCAATGAGCCGGCCGTTCAAAAAGTAAAGGTGAGTTATAGTGTGCCCTTGTCCGACAGCAGTTCATGCCTGCCCGTGGAAGATGCCCATGTATGGGTGATCAGCGATGAAGGGGATACCCTGGAATATGTTCATCAGTCTGCAGGATGGTATCACAGTGCAGTATATGCAGCAAAACCAGCTGTAAGATATACACTTGAAGTGTTCATTGACGGAACAACATACAAATCTTCAGGTGAAGTTATTGAAATGAACGGCATAGATTCATTGTATTGCCATTACGAAAAAGAGAGTGCTTTATGGGATGCGGGTTATTATGCATACATGAATGCAGGAAGCGTTGATGAAGTTACCAGATATTATTTCATCAATGCTTCATGCAATGATACCCTGAAAACCATTGGCAGTGAAATATGGATGTTCAGTGATGACCTGGTTGAGAACATCAACAATATAAAACTCCCACTGTCATTCACAGAGAAAGACAGTATAACTATTGAGCTCTACAGCATTTCTAAAGACATGTATGATTATTATTACAAACTGGCCTATGAAGTACTGAACCTGGATTTGAGCAACATCAGCTACCGGACCAACCTGCCGCAGCTGTTTCAGCCCGCTACGCTGGGTTATTTCCAGGTTTCTGCCGTGAGCCGGAGGTCAATCGTGATGAAATAATATGCTTTTATTCAAAGTTCAGGGTGTTACTCCCAATTTCTGCAGTGCTTCATAAACCAGAAATGCCGGCCATACTATAGCTTTAAGAAAACCCAACACACCCATCCAGAAACCTGTTGCATGGGAGATGTAGAAGATAGCGGCACCTATTAAACCAAGTCCGTAAACGGCGTTGGATGATGCATGGCAATTGATGTCTTTTTTCATGTTCATAAGGATTAATGAATGATTTCCGAATCAAATGTAAGAGATAGGTATCAGTAATTCAAACTTCTATCGGCTGAATCCGGAACGACCCGGTAAAAGGCCTTCTTTTTTCGGTCAACAGATCTTTTTATTTCTGCATGCATACTGATTTATAGTTATTTGAAATTTTCTCTACTCGTTGAGGTAGGGTTTTTTCATAAGTTTATGTCATTTGTACAATAAATCAGGCAATGGATATTCAGTTGGCTGATTGACCAAAGAAAAAAGTACATCTATTTATGAAAAACTCAAGCATCAGAAGAATCAACAACGTATTTTTGGGGATGGCCATTATTGGTTTAATGACATCGTTACCTCTTTTATCACAGGATAAACCGTTAAGCAAATGGGGTGTTGAAACAGATCTGCTGGCATGGCGAATCGGCAAATTTCCGAAGAGTTTTTACCTGGGGGCCTGGTATGGATACAATCATTTGAAATTTGAAGTTGCTGTAGGTCATCTCGACCTGGTAGAGAATCATACGCCAGATCATTTTGTTTCCGACCAAACCTGGATTGCCAATGTGAAATGCAGCTATTTTTTTCACCAGGGTTTCAAGCATTTTTGGATCGGACCATCATTGGTATATGAACATGCCAACCTGGTGAGCGATGAAAATTATAGTTCAACAATCGAATATTGGTCGTTGGGCTTCTCCACGGGCTACTTATTTTCCATTAAAGATGTGGTATATTTCGGTCCGAGTTTGCTGGTACATTTCCCGTTAAGTAAACTTGAGTATGTGGTTGAGCCGGGAGATACCTATACCGTTCCCTGGAGTCTTGAACCCGGTTTGAGGATAGGAATTAGTTTGTGAAATATTTTATTTGAATATTAATCATATCAGTTTTTATGAAAAAAGTATCACTGTTTTTATTTATGGGATTATTTGGAGTGCTGTTTAGTGAATTAAACGCACAGAGATTTACCCTCAGCGGACGCGTTACCGATAAGCGCAACGGAGAATCACTCATTGGGGTTGGTGTCTTTATCAAGAATACCACCACCGGGATCGTAACTAATTCTTATGGGTTCTATTCATTAACGTTGAATCAGGGCAATCAAAATATTGTTGTCAGTTATATCGGGTATGAATTGATTGATACAGTATTGAATGTCAGTCGGAATATCACACTTGACTTTGAATTGAGCGAAAGCATCAAGGAATTGAAGGAGGTAGTGGTTAAGGCAGAAAGGGCACAGGAAAATGTAACTTCCACCCAGATGAGCGTTGTGAGCCTGTCATCCAAGACCATGAAGCAGATTCCGGTGGCGTTTGGTGAAGTGGACGTATTGAAAA
>CAYVBH010000314.1:0-4869 GCA_964449015.1 uncultured Bacteroidales bacterium | reverse complement strand
GCTCCTGATGCACCAACGGTAGGGATATTGATGTTGTCGTTAACAAGGAACCTGATAACCTCTTTTGCCTGGGGGACAAACGAAAGATCGTCGGGTTTGTAAAACCATTCCTGCATAAAATTAACCAGTTCGGCAGATTCCCGACCGTGTGCGTATTTTTTTACAAATGAGCTGAACGACAGGTAATCCGGGGAATTATAGAACGAAGTGGCCAGTTCGACCATGTGGTTCATCTGGAAGTAGTTCACGGTAAGGTGAATGGCTGCAGCACCCAGTCCGGTTACCGTGTAAAAAATGAGCGTTCTTTTACTGCCCCAGATTTGCTCAAGTACGCGTCCGAACATGAACACGGCAAACATATTGAAGAGAATGTGTGAAAAATGGTCGGCATGCATGAACATGTGGGTGATCAGCTGGTGGGGCCTGAATAACTCCGACTGGATGTTATACAAGGCCAGGTGTTGCTCCATAAAGTCATCAAGGCCAAGTGGCAACCACTGCAACAGGTATATAACTACATTGATAATAATGATGTTCTTAATGACAGGGGGTAAAGCCAGGCCGCGATCTGAACCAAAAAAACTCATACTGCTCGATATATGCGATTAATTTGGCAAATATAGGATTGTTTTGGCAAATGCTTTTGGCTGTTTTTAATTTAAGCGGCATATCCTATCTTTACGTCGCTAAAATTCAATAAAGTGAAAGAGTCTGATACAATCAGTCTGCTGAAAAAATTCGAAAGCCTCAGGGTGCTTATCATCGGTGATGTCATGGTAGATACCTACCTGTGGGGAAATGTGTCGCGGGTTTCACCCGAAGCTCCCGTTCCGGTTGTGATGCGCATGTATACTGAGAACAGGCTGGGAGGAGCTGCCAATGTGGCGCTGAATGTGAAATCACTGGGGGCAACACCGGTAATGTGTTCGGTTATTGGGAACGATGATAACGGCAAAACCTTCAGGGAAATGATCCGCAAGCTGGGTATGCCGGAGGATGGATTGATTGAATCGCCGGAACGGATCACCACTTGCAAAACCCGGATTATTGCGGGTCACCAGCAACTACTGCGGGTTGATCAGGAAGTGGAGCATTACATTGATAAGAAACTCGAGCAAGAATTGTGGCTGCGGATTCAGGCTTTGGTCGACAGGAATGACATATCCGCTATAGTTTTCCAGGATTACGATAAGGGAGTAATCACCCCCGGTTTGATTGATCAGGTAATTGAACTGGGTAACCAGCGGCACATACCTACACTGGTTGATCCTAAAAAACGCAATTTCAATTATTACCGGAATGCCACGCTGTTTAAGCCCAATTTCAAGGAGCTCACAGAAGGCCTACGGCTGGAGATCAAAAAAACAGATTTTGCATCGGTACAGGAGGCAGCCTTGATGCTTCAGAAAGAATCAGGTTTCAGTATGGTAATGATCACACTTTCGGAGCAGGGCATGTTGCTGAGCATGGGAAAAGACTACCAGGTTGTTCCCACAAGGGCACGTGATGTAGCTGATGTATCGGGAGCCGGTGACACGGTGATAGCTACGGCTAGTCTTTGCCTGGCAGCCGGCATGGATGCCTATGAAATGGCAAAGGTGGCCAATCTGGCAGCCGGACTTGTATGCGAAAAAGTAGGTGTGGTGCCGGTTGAAAAGCAATGGCTGATCGAGGCCGCATCAGGCGATTAAGCTCGCATATCAGCCAATCCGATATGCCCTGCCGGCTTTCATGAAGGCTTCAATGTTGTCGAACGGAACTTCCTGTGGCAGATCGCAACCGGTGCTCAAAACAAAATTAGGGCAGAAATCCATCGATTTCAATAATTCATTTACTTCTCCGGTAACCTGGGCAGGTGTTCCGTTCAGGATGGCGCCGGTGGGATTGATATTCCCGATGATCACCGTGTCAGTCTTTATCTGACGGGCCACTGCCGGCAAATCCACACCGGCATTTGGTGAATCGAGGCTGACGGCATCGACCTGTGATTCAACCATTTTATCGATCAGGTGCATGGTGTTTCCACAGGTGTGGTAAACAAGAGACACGTCGGTATACTTATAGCTCAGGTGTATGTACTTGATAAAGTCCGAAGAAAACTTCTGGAATTCGTCAGGTCCGAGCATCACCGCAGTGGGCTCAAGAATGCAGATCACCTGGGCTCCGGCGCCAATCAGCAGCCTGATGTATTCCAGCACCCGTTCCAGGGTGAATTCGCACAGCTGCATCAGCTTTTCGGGTTCCAGGATAGCGGCCATGGCGGCTTCCTCGGCGCCCATCATAAGACCTGCCAGGGTATAAGGACCTGAAACATAGGCTCCCTTGAGGATGTTTCCCGGAAAACAAAGACTGGCAAGTCGTACAGTTTCAACATAGCCTTGGAGCCGGGTATCATAGGCAATGTTGATTTGTTTATGCATCGATAAGTCGTCGATTTTAAAAGGCCCCTGGAGTACGGTGGCACTTTCCTGCTTGGGAAACACGGTGTACATGCCCAGGGCGTTGGCTTCCACCGACAGGTCCATGAGTGGAAAGATCAGGTCGGGCCGGTATCTGTCGATTAATGCCTGAAGCACTTTATAGTGTTCACCGTAGTTTTGCTGGGCGAGTTTGATGGTGCTGTTGATCATGCGCAGACCCGGAAAGCCCATGAGCGGACATACCCGCCGCTGTTTGTTTTGATAGGATTCTTGTACAAGACTAAGTAGTGTTTTCACCGGAAAAAGTTTTGTTATTCTTCAAAAGATCAGTGATCAGATGCATCAGGAAGACAGACTATGAGCAAACACATATTAAGCATGATATGGCTAATCATTCTGGCTAATGTTCATAAAATAACGTCAAAAACCTGAAATCGGTTGCAAGATAAATAAAAGTATTGAATCATGCACCGGGAGGGAGCATATTCTTTTACATATTCGAGTTTTTGACGGGTCAATCCGAAATGATATCAGGTTGATGGAATTTGAAATATTCAGAATATGAATCAATTAAAATTATCCTGTATATCATGATTCATAAAACAAGATATTTTACTATTTTTGCAGCCCATCGGGGTGTAGCGCAGTTGGCTAGCGCGCCACGTTCGGGACGTGGAGGCCGGAAGTTCGAGTCTTCTCACCCCGACATCGCCCGCCGAAGCTCTTCCACTGAGGAGCGAAGGTGGGCTTCTCTTTTTGTAATCAACTCTGATCCCAATAAGCCATTAAGTCGCAACAACAGCTTAGTTATTAATCCAGTTTAAAATACAATTGTGCAATTCGGGTAACTTCGTATCCCAGGTGTGATCGCAATCGAAAAGCACAAGTTGTGAGTCGGCTGGATTCCTCTCCTGGAACTTACGATATAACGGTATCATATGTAATTCGATCGGAACATAAGTGTCATTCCAACCTCCGATGAATAATATCTTTTTAGAAGCCAGCTTGTCCACGGTCCTGCACAGGTCAAGTTCATCAGAATGGTCCCGCATCCAGTTCTGAACTTCCAAAGCGCTGGTTTCAGCCCTGATGATCTGTGATTTGGCTACATTTTTCAGATTATTCAGATTTTCTCTCCTGTATGCGGTATCTGACTCTATTCTGTCGCTTAATACTTTAAGATTAGTGGTCTCGATTGAAATTATTTTCCTGACTGAAGGACATGACAACGCACTCAGGAAAATGCTACCGCCGCCCCAGCTGTAGCCAAGAAGGATAATCTTTGCAGTATCAATATTGTATTTTCTATAGATCTCCGGTTCTTTCAGGAACCTGACAGCTTCCACAGCATCATTAATGGCATTGGGTATGGTGAAATTTCCTTCACTTCTCCAGGAACCCCTGTAATTGAATACATATGCATTTATACCTTCCTTCTTAAGAAAACTTCCTATTCCCTTGAAATCTCCGTCCCTTCCGGGAAATCCATGAACCATTATCACCGTGGCTACAGGCTGCATAGCGTCAGCCTTAAAGAATTGACCACTTAGGCTTGAACCGTTGATGCTAAATGAAAGAGGAATGTATCCATTATCCTTATTATCCTGTGAGGTACCGTTTATTACCAATAAATGCAAACTGATTAGACAGAAAATGAGGCTTCTGACAGATTGTATTGTTTTCATAATCCTGATGATTAAGTTGTCAATCTAATTTACATCAAAAGTCGTTAAGGTCAAATAATTAATTGATGGAAGGATGATGGTACCTTCCGAGGACGCAAGCCCGTGGTTATTCTTTTCTCACTACGTGCATATGCGTCACCTTAATTATTTGTTAAATTCAGAATCCATATGCCGGAAAACTGCAAAAATGCTTAGATTTACCTTGTCTGGCGTTTAATTAGAGGCATTCATTTTCAACGATAACATATGAATTGCCTTTGGCAAAAGCCATGATGAATTGGACATTCCATACCATTTAAAGATTTTTTAAAGTATGAATAATATGAACAGACATTTCAGGAAAGCAATTTGTATTTCTTTGTTGGCAGCCTTTTCAATTTTTACTGCCTATGGTCAGCAAACCGGCTTTAAACTTAATGATCTGGGCGTATTCAAAAAGCCCGGCGTTGACCTGATGATTTATAACGATTCTTATAATGCAGGCGGCTTTTTTGACGAAAAAGTCAATGGCATTGAAATGATCCAGCACGAGGTTCGTACTGTTACAGGTGGTGCAATCAGGCTAAGTCCCACACCCGAGCAATGGGACCTTACCCCCACGGTAAAAGAACGCATAGTTAACGCAGGTGAGAATACAGTAACACTAACTTTGTACTATAAAGAATATGATTTTACCAGCAGGTTAAAGGTAGAAGCAAAAGACAACGGATGTCTTATTTCTGTAATTCTTGACAACCCTGTTCCCAAAAAATTAGAGGGTAAAG
>CAYVBH010000313.1:0-4888 GCA_964449015.1 uncultured Bacteroidales bacterium | reverse complement strand
CCCTTGATTGTGAAGGTGCCTATAACTTCCACGAATTCCCTGGTACGTGCGTCTATATTTTTTAAGGTGATTGTATATGGTTGAGGTCCGGGAGGGGTTGATTTGACCGGATATTCCTTGCCGTCAAATGCAGCCGTATACTCGACGTGTTCCTCTTCCCCGTTCGAAGAAGTCTGGATTGATATCAGGTGCATCTTTCCATCCTGAATATCGATTATATTTGTGGAGCTTGGGTGTGGCAGGCGGTCTCCCGGCGCCCTGGACTTGTCCGGGTTAAGCTTCCATGTTCCGATCCATAGGTCATTAGCCAATGCGATGTTAGTCAATGCGATGGTGGTCACAGCGAATAAAAGAAAAAGAATCATTACAGCAGATCGTTTCATATCAATATCCCTTCGTTTATAAGGTTTTTTAAAGAGACGTGGAATATGCCTTTTATAAAAATAATTGGCAGTTAAGACCATTATCTTTGTGCAAGTCTGAGATAATTATCATTTAAAATAAAATTTATCGGCAACTTAACAACAGTATTCACTCTCTTGCCATCCTTAATAGCCGGTTTTAATCTGTATTTGGTTACAGTATCCAGCGCCGCCTGTTCAAAAATTCCCTCTGGTTCAGCGCTGACAACCTGCGGATTCAGTACATTTCCAGCCTTATCCACTATAAATCTTAATAATACGCGGCCTTCAATTCCTCTGGCTTTGGCTTCAAAAGGGTATCTGGGATGATAATAACTGACTATCTTCGGTTGTTCATCAACCTCTTTTAGATTGAGTATTTCAATGTCACCATGGCTGTTTTCTGTAAGGGCAGGAGTCTCTTTGGGTGTATCCTGTTTTTTTGGAATAAGATAAGCCACACTGGCTAAACCCAAATATCTCATACCATCCTCTGCACCTGAATTGCGCCCATTTTCAGATAGCTGGGCCGCCTGGGCAATCTGTCTGTTTTCAAATACTGTTGAAGGGGTGTGGATTTGAATATCTTTGTTATTAGAGTCGGCATTGCTTGCGTCTTTAGATTCATTAAATGCCCCCGAAGATGCCAGGATCATCACCTCCTTCTCCTTTTTAGTATTACTATCCTGAGCCGTATTCATGACCTTTTGAATATCCCTGCCGGGTTTCTCATTTGCTATCTTATCTTTGACACCTCTATCTTGACCTTCAGATAGAATCTTTTGAGTTCCATTTGCCGGTCTTGCTAAACCGGCCTCATCATTAATATTGTACTTCTTAACCTTTGGCAGGGTTTTTTTAATTTCCCCGTTGATTTCCTCCAGCCCTATCTCATCCCTTGCAACCTTACCTTGAGCCTCAACAGAAACCTTTTTGACATCTGCTATAAATTTCACTTCTGTTATTTCGTTTTTAATAGTGTCATTATGGAGCTCAATCACCACCTCTTTTGATTCTACATTCAGCTTGTCATGAACTGTATTATCCTTGTTTTGTTTTGCGACTCCTGCAAAGGAAAACAAGATAAAGCCAATGATTACCAATGATGCAGTCGAAAAAAACATCATCATTTTTGAGCCTCTTCTGTAATTTATAATCATGGTTATCCTCTTTTTTATCTGGGTCTGACTCTCAAGGATACCCACCAGGGCCGGCAATTTCCGGCTCCTGCAGAAATTTTCAAGAAAACTGATTATAGTGCAGGCATAATCTGTTGTTTGATTATTGTTTATTCTGGATAGTACTGCTGCATCACAGGCCGATTCCTGGTCAACCCTCATCTGATAAAAGGCCAGCCATACCAGCGGATTGAACCATTGAAAAATATGCAGAAATGTAATTATCCAGGAGACGCCGATATCATGACGTTTTAGATGCCCCAGCTCATGCATGAAGATATAAGTTAATTCGGCGCTGCTGAGTTTTTCAGCAGCACCAGCAGGCAAAAGGAGCCTTGGCTGGATATACCCGAAAAGCGCTGGACATTTTATCCTGTCTGTAGCAGTTATTTGCAGCAGGACCTCTGTTTTCACCCTGTGCTTACACTCTTCAAGCAGGGCAAGTACCTTTTTTTCTGTTATCAGCGGTTCTTTTTTGATGATGTTTCTGAACCGGATATTTTTGACCAGGATATATACCCCAAAAATAATGGTCCCGGCTATCCATAAGAACAGCAATACATCACTAACCTGAATATTAAATCCCTCTGGGTTTGAAGAAAATCCGGAAGAAAATTTTGAAATTATAAAATCTTCCTCAATCAATATTGATTCAAACAGGCTCTCATCTATTGAAATAGGTACAACATTCGGAATATTAAAATGGTTATTAAATTTAAAAGGTATAATCATCCGTAGCAGAAGTATGACCCACAGGTTGTAATGCCACCAGGCAGGGAGTTTTTTTGATGTGACTGATCTGATTATAAATATGAGGCAAATCAGGACGCTGATATCTATTGTGTAATCCATCAACCAGGAGAAAAAGGCTGCCAACCCGGACAATAAAGGCACCATTTCTACCTCCTATTTTTTTGAAAGGAGACGCTTTAATTCCTCTATTTCTTCCATTGATAAGTCTTCACTCTCAACCATTGTAGCAATCATTGGTTTCAATGCACCCCGGAAAACCCGCTTTAAAAAGGATTTGCTCTCTTCCTTAACAAGAATGTGCTCTTCTATTAAAGGATAATAGAGATAACTCCTTCCTTCATTCTCATGTCCGACAGCACCTTTTTTTACCAGTCGGGTTAAAAGTGTCTTTATGGTTTTTGGATTCCATCGGGTTGAGTCTGACAAAATCTCTACAACCCTGTTGGAGCTGATAGGGTTTTCATCCCAAATAGCCTTCATAACCAGCCATTCGGATTCTGAGATCTTTGGCACCTTACTCATTTTCTTTTCTCCGTTTCAATTGGATTACAATTGTAGGAATATAATAACTGCGGTTGCTCCCAATGTCAATGAGTAATTTATTTTTTTTAAACCACTTTTATTATGGATCACCAATTTCCTGTTAAGAAATTGCATTGCTATATATAACCCTGGGTTCCGGCACTCTCCATTTCTTTAAAAATATATCCGAACCTCATAGTGCATGGGTCTTGATTTTTAAGGATTACAAACTTAATGGGTTTAAGAGGGTAATTACATAATCCTTAAAAATCAAGACCCGGCGGGCATAGTCACCAATTATCAGCGGATACATTTTTAAGAAAAGGAGAGCGCCTCCCTTCGTAAATAAACAAAATTACTTTATTCCCTGCCTCATTTGCACCAGGCAGGCAGGGAGATGGCTTTTCATGAATGAGATCGCTTATTTCTTGCTCCTGAGTTTGAAGTGTTTTAATTTTAAAGATCAATTGCAGTTACTAATTCTCTCCACGATTTCTGTCTGATCTTTAAAGTTAAAACACATGGTAAAAAGCTGTTTGATCTCATTCATGAAAATGCGTCTCCTTGCCGCATCAAGGCCTGTAAAGGCTATTATATATAAGAGCCTTCACTATAAATTGATAATAATACAATTTCCTAACCGATAATTGGTGATTATGGATATTGCCTAACAGGCTATTTTGTAGCTAACACTACTGCCTTCTCCTCATTGAGATCATCCAGGAGAGCGATCACAGAATCACACTGAGAGGCATATCTCTCCGAGAATCTCTTTGCCTGAACAAAGGCTGTCCTGGCTGTGTCCCATTCCTTAAGAGTCCAGGCACAAAGCCCGATCTGAAAGAATGCATCTCCTGACTGCGGATCTATCTTCACGCATTCTTCCAATATGGCGATTGCTTCAGTGTAGCGCCTGTCATCGTATAAGATCCTCCCCTTTTCCAAAAGGAGAGCCGTACTCTCCGGGTTTTTCCTGATCCCTTCATTCAGTATCTTTACAGCATCATCATATCGGTAAGCCATCTGATATATGCGTGAGACAGATATATACCCCTTTTCGTCTCTATTTTCTTTATATGCCTCTTCATAACAGCGCGCGCCCATAAGTGGCGCATTCACTGCAGTTCTATAGAGGTCTCCAAGTACAATCCATTCCTTATAATTCTGAGGCGCCTCCACTCGATGTGAAATCTCCAGATCACTCGTAGCTGCCCCCCACTCTTCACGTTTCATTCTTATCTGCGCCAGATATTTCCAGTACCTGGCCTGAACCGGGTTCATCCGCAGGAGATCGATAATATATTTTTCAGCCTCTTCCATTTCATCGCGTTCCAGGCATATGTTGATCAATACCTCATACCATTTGGCCTCAGTCTTACCCGGCAACCCGATAAGCTTTTCAAGAATGCGTTTGGAATTATCAAGGTCTTCTGCCATCATATAGGCCTGCACAGCATAGGGGAGTGATCCCCCTGGTGAAGTTGCCTCTTCAACTTCATACAATTTTTCAAAAAGGGCAGCAGCTTCTGCATAGAGCTCTTCCTGAAAGGTCAATGATGCATAATTTTTTAAAGCTTTCGCATTATCCGGTTCGGCTTCATACATGATTTTGAAATATTTACGGGCCCGTTCATGATCTTTCTTTTCCAGCCATATATATGCGTATAACTCATAAACAGCAGGAGGCACGACAAGCGGTTGTGTGGCAATATACTTATCGAGTATGGCTAAAGCCTCTTCCAGCCTCTCTTCGCTCATGGCTGTCTGTGCCTTGAAAATTACCAGCCTTGCCTCGGTCGTCAAATTTTCATCTTTTTTATCTTCCCTTTTCTGTGCAATACTATAAGGAACGAGCACGAATGGAAGTACCAGTAACAGACAATAAGTAAATATCGGTTTAATAAGCTTTTGCATATTGCTCCCTATCCTTTTCCGGTTGATCATCCATTTATTTCAGCGCAAACACTATCGGCTGCATTGCCCAGACAGGAACAGCCTCACCTCCGAGTCTGGCCGGCTCAAAGCGATACCTGG
>CAYVBH010000312.1:0-4908 GCA_964449015.1 uncultured Bacteroidales bacterium | reverse complement strand
TGAATATCTGGAACCAGTACCAATGCGTCATTACCTACTTTTTCTCACGAAGCGCTTCTTATTTTGAGTCGGGTATCGGACGGGGAATGGGATTCCGTGATTCCAACCAGGATTTGCTCGGATTTGTGCACATCATGCCGCACCTGGCCAAGCAGCGCATCATTGATATTGCCTCCACCCAGTTTGAGGATGGCGGCGCATACCACCAGTATCAACCCCTTACCAAACGAGGCAACAGCGATATCGGCGGTAATTTCAACGATGACCCGTTGTGGCTGATCGCAGCTGTTTCTGCTTATATCAAAGAAACAGGCGACCTGAGTATCCTTGACGAATCAGTTCCTTTTGATAACAATGAGAACAACAAGGCCAGCCTGTTTGAACATCTGAAACGTTCATTTGACCATGTGATCAACAACATGGGCCCCCATAAACTGCCGCTGATTGGCAGGGCAGATTGGAACGACTGCCTCAACCTGAACTGTTTTTCGAATAATCCCGATGAATCATTCCAGATCACCGAAAACAAAAGCGGTGGTGTAGCTGAATCTGTTTTTATAGCAGGCATGTTTGTCAAATACGGCAAGGAATACGCCGAAATATGCCGCATGCTTAAAAAGCAGGACGAAGCCGGTCACGCTGAAAAACACGTGGCTGAAATGACACAGGCTGTTGATAAGCATGGCTGGGATGGCGAATGGTTCCTGCGTGCTTATGATTTCTTCGGAAATAAAGTGGGAAGCAAAAGCTGCGAAGAAGGTAAGATCTTCATTGAACCCCAGGGTTTCTGTATCATGGCAGGCATCGGACTGGAAGATGGACGGGCAGCCAAAACGCTGGAATCGGTTAACAAATACCTCGCCTGTGACCACGGTATCGTGCTGAACAACCCGGCTTTCACCAAATATTATATTGAATTGGGTGAAATTTCCAGTTATCCCCAGGGGTATAAAGAAAATGCCGGCGTATTCTGCCACAACAATCCCTGGGTAATCATTGCCGAAACACTGAACGGAAACGGCGACAGGGCCTTTGATTATTTCACCCGGATATCCCCGGCACATACCGAAGATAAAGGTGAACTTCATAAAACTGAGCCCTATGTTTTTGCCCAGATGATCGCAGGCAAGGACGCCTTCAAACCCGGAGAAGCCAAAAATTCATGGCTCACCGGTGCTGCTGCTTGGACCTTTGTTGCTGCCAGTCAGCATATCCTGGGAGTTCGTCCCGGATTCGACGGTCTGATCGTTGATCCCTGCATTCCGAAACAATGGAAGGAACTTTCTGTATCAAGGAAATACAGGAATGCCATGTATAACATCAAAATCTCCAATCCAAACGGCAAATCAAGGGGTGTCACTGAAATGAAGGTCGACGGCATGCCGGTAAAGGGAAATGTCCTGCCGATATTCAATGACCAAAAGGAACACCAGGTAGAAGTGATCCTCTGATTGCATTTTTGAATGGAGGGTTAAATGTACCTGATTGCCCGACCAGTTATTTTTCCGGACGGGCAAATTACTCTTGTATCCTGAATTTACATAACAATAAAGGCAATCCTGTTGAGGCTTTTAATCTTTTCAGTGGTTGCCTTTTTTCTGTATTCACCTGGCCTGTCTGTGATATTTCGTGAAATTATTTTGCGCTAAGGTGACAGATCATTCACTTTCAATGTGTATTTTCACAATCGAATCATAACTGAATGTCTCTTGTGAATCAAGCAATAATTCAACTCTCAGTTCACATGGTTCATTGTTGAGTAATTTGGTCATTCAATAGAATTATGGATTATTCCTCGGGCTTTTTATTGGGTTTGGGAACCGGTGCAGTGTGCCTTGCCTATTGTGGTCCTGTCATTGTCCCTTTCATTATGGGAGAGGGCAAAACCATATCCGGAAACATGGTATCATTGGCCCTTTTTCTTACTGGGCGATTGCTTGCCTACCTTCTGATCGGATTACTTGTTGGATTGTTGGGTAATACCTTATTACAGAATTTTGCCGGCAAAACTGTCTTTCTGGGAGTTTTATATATTATTTTAGCATTACTGCTTATAGTATATGGTTTTTTTAGAGTCAGGGAAGTATGTTTGGGTCATAGAGCCGTTGATCTGAACAAACATTTTGGCAATCGTTTTCCACTGATAGTTCCTGTTTTTGGTGGGTTGGTTACCGGGGTAAATTTATGTCCCCCTTTATTACTGGCCATTACAAATGCTATGGAAACCGGAAAACTGGGCAGCAGCCTGATATTCTTTTTTATGTTCTTTTTGGGAACAACACTTTATTTCATCCCTGTTCCCTTTATTGGTTTTTTCAGGCGTCACCAGGTTCTAAGAATTATTGGAAAATTCGCAGCAATACTGGCCGGATTGCTTTACCTTTATAAGGGAGTGGCTATGCTGCTGGTATAAAGTAATCCGGATAATGAGACTCTTTGCAAATAAAAGCAGATCAACTGAACAAAAGAAGTATCAATATATATAACCACATGACAAAAGCACCTACATATTTTACTCAGGGAAGTATCTGGAAATCCATCCTGCTGACCCTTCCCATGGTATTACTTATCCTGATTTTTATTTCCGGAGGTGTTCCGGATTTCTCAACCGCAGACAAAACAGTCGCATTCCTGCTGACTTTTACGTTTCTTGTTGTCCTGTTCTTTATGATCTTATTTACTGGAAAAACTGATAAATACAGGGCATGGGGCTTTATTACCATGGCCCTGTTTTTCGCATTGACCTTCATCGTTAATCTTATTGAAGCAAGGGGATCCATGACATTCTCACAGGAAGAACTCCTGGCATGCGAAATACCTTTCTGTCACATTGTAACCACCATGATCATTATTCCCATTGCACTAACCAACTCCATCATTTTTCCGGGTTCAATCATTGGCGGTTTTGCTTCCATTTCTTCCATGCTGGTTATTGTGATCGGGGTCAGTCTTGCTTTGGGTCGTGGTTTTTGCAGCTGGGGGTGTTTTTATGGCGGATGGGATGACGGCACATCACGAATTGCCAAGAAGCCAAAATTGAAAAAAATCAATCCCGCTTTTCGTTGGATGTCTTTCGCAGTATTAATCATCATTGCCCTTATTTCGGCCATGTCTTTAAATCCATATTACTGTGACTGGTTATGCCCGTTTAAGGCTGTTACGGAATTCGAAAAAGTAACCTCGGTAACCATTTTGATGAAAACTATAGTCTTTGTATCACTGTTCCTGGGACTTGTGATTATACTGCCAGTGCTCACCGGAAAGCGGATTCAATGTGCCACCTTTTGCCCAATGGGCGCCCTGCTGTCGCTTACCAATAAAATTAACGCATTTGATGTGCGGATTGACAAAGACAAATGCAGCAGCTGTGAGAAATGCATGAAAGCATGTCCTACCATGTCACTGGTGAGTGAAGACCTTGCTGCAGGCCGGCCTTCGATTACTTGCATGAAATGTGGAAAATGTATCGATGCATGCAGGAAAGCTGCCATTCACTATCATATAAAAGGTACTCCGGTTAACAAAAATTACAGCTGGGCCAGAAATCTTTTCCTTTATCCGGCTTTTCTGCTGCTGGTTGTATTTCTGGCCGGATCCATGCAAAACGGCATTGTATTGATCTTCAGGCTTATCAAAACGGGCAGTTTAATCGGTTAATACTTAACATTATGAAAAAACTTCTATCGATACCGGGATACTTTTGGGCATTACTATGTCTGTTGATTATTCCTGTGACGTTTATAAAAAATGATGAGTTGGCAAAGCAACTAACCAGGCTTTCCTTCATGAAAGTACATCCTGTTTATAGTGGTGGCGAATTGAATAAAACATATGAATCCGGTAATCTGCTGATTTCTGTGAATCACCCCGTACAGTCCACAATATGGAAAAAAAGCAGCAAGCAGATTGTTCAGGTGGCTTTTTCCTCAACCGGGGCTTTGCCTGAACTAATTGAACAAACCATTGATTACAACTTCGATGATGTTCAGGACTTCAAAATTTCAGTCAATACCACCAATGGTAAAACAGAAATGTTACCACTCAACAAAAAGGTAAAATCGCTCTATGCGTCTTCAAAAGTTAAGGAAAAGTGGATAGTCAGGGTTAATCTGGAATAACCTGTTCACATGCGATTGCAAGCAAAATTATTACGAGATGCTGCAGACGATGGTGATAAAAAAACCCCGACTCAGTGGAACCGGGGCATGAAGAATATAATAAGTAGTTAGGGGTGTACAAAGATAATGGAATTTTTGAATTACAATACATGATTCACTTAATGCCGACTTTTTTACCCCAAACAGCATAATAAAACAGATAGAGATATATAGGAACTGCCATCCACAGGGCAGTTTGGAAGCTATATTTAACAGATAATGCCACATACCCCGGAGCCAGCAACGCACCTCCGATAATTCCCATAATAAGCAAGGCTGATGCAATTTTTGTGTATTTACCAATTCCTTCCAGGGCTAATGGCCATACAGCAGGCCATACTATGGCATTGGAAAGCCCGAGAAGTGCAACAAAAAATACAGAATTGGGTGGGGCCTGGATGTTGAAACCAAGATCGTTAAGCCATCCCAAAAGTCCACTAAAAACTGATGTGCTCGTTTCACTTGAAAACAGGGCACATAACGAAAATAAAACACCTGACAAGGCAGAAAACTTCAATGCACCTGCCTGTGAAATGTGTTTGGGTATCAGTATGATACCGGCGATATAACCAACAACCATAAAGGCCATTGTATAGGCAGTCAGGCGTGGAGCAAAATCCAACCCCAGACTTCTCCCATACTGGGTGATGCTGTCACCGGCAATCACCTCAATACCTACATACAAAAAAATTGCAGTGATGCCCAACGTAACATGAGGTATCTTCAATGCCTGCGGAATTTGTTTCATGAA
>CAYVBH010000311.1:0-4913 GCA_964449015.1 uncultured Bacteroidales bacterium | reverse complement strand
CCTGAATCAGTGCGGTTCCTACTCTCTTTTCCATCAGCATACCTCCGGATTGGATGATTAATTAACCTGCAAGTCCTTGATTTAAAAACGTTTTCAAATCGCAGTAAGCAAACAGGTCTTTTGTTATTTGATTCACAAAGGTAGGGATTTGTTTTAAAAATGCAAAAGATTTTTGTCTGAAAGGGATGTAATCGATACTGGATGCTGGATACTAGATACTGGATGTGAATTGATTTGTGATTTGTGATTTGACTGCGATTGCTACTGCTACTGTTTTTTACTCGTCATACTTCGACAGGCTCAGTATGACAGCGCCAGTCACACTGAGCCTGTCGAATTGAGACTTACTGCAACTTTCATTGCTACTACTACTACTACTAATACTACTACTGTCACTGCCTGCCGGTTAGCCTTGCAGATCATTGATTGTTGTCTGAACCAGCAATTGAATATATTCTGAAATTGTAAGAACCATCAGCTTTGTCAGTCTGGATTTTTATCTGCCAATCTCCAATGTATTCGGATGGATTTTTCTTTAAGTCAAAAGTATGTTCAAAATTTACATCTGATGCAGCATCAATATCAATTATTTTGAAAACTTTGCCATCAGGTTTTAATATTGTTATTGTAATTGCACCACTTTTAACACCTCCAAATAATCTTAGTTTTAATACGGTAGTATTTGAGCTTACATTGAATTTTTTCAAGGACCAAACAGACTCGCCCCTGAATGATTTCATTAAATTTAGTTCTGATACATTTCCATTCTGAAAAAGGCCGGGATTTGCCACTCCATATACAGCAATAGTTTCAGTTTGTGCAGTGGTTGAAGATAATCCGGCCTTTGAATAGGTTTCCTGTGCATTTGTATATATGCATAATGAAAAAAGCACAAGCGAGATCAGTAGTTTTGTGTATTTCATAATTTATTTTTTATAATGAGACAAAAAAGTACTATTACGAAAGTAAAAGTATCATTAAATGATAGGTTATTCGGTTAATGGAAGGTTAATGCAGGGTTAATGATTCTTCTACTGATGGTATGTTTTTATATTTGTCAATAAAAACAATATGGGCAAAAAACTTCCAACAGTTATTTCCTTTTCTTCTTTGCTGATATTGATAATAATACAGGTTTATATTGTTAAAAGCTACTATAATGTTAAAAGTGAAAATTATGATATTACCTATTCGCGGGCAATATTAAGCACAATTGAAAACAGCGAGAAGAGCTTCCTGATAGATACTCTTGATGTTATATTAAATCAGGCAGCATACAATTTGCTTATTGAAAAGCTTGACACTTTAAATCCTTCTTTTCGGAATAAGATGTTAGGAATATTTGAAAGTTTATTAACCAGATATGACAGGAACAGATCAGACATCATGAAATACCTGACTGATAATAACCTCGATACTTCTTTCCAGGCTCATTATTCCATTAAGGAAATTTCATTGCTTAAGATATCCGGTAAAATTCAGTTGTATAAGAGTGATCGAGTCATTGATCCAAATCAGATGCTTAAGGGACTTTATATAAAGTCGTATTACAGGGAAGGCGATTTTTATCTGATCCGATACGATTATTTTGTTGATTTGACCCACAAACAAAAGGTTATTCTTTCGGAAATGAAGTGGTTGCTTATCATGTTAACTGTTACGCTGGCTTCTGTTATATTTACTTTTTTATACACACTGCAAACCTTAAAACGCCAAAAGAAATTGTCAGAACTTAAAGATGATTTTATTAATAACATCACACACGAATTTAAAACACCATTATCCATAATATCTGTGGCTGCCTCATCAATAAAGCAGGACAAAATTCAGACTGACCTCCTAAAGCTTTCAGAAATTGGCTCCGTTTTAGAGAAGCAAAACAAACTATTGTCGAAAATGATTGATAATGTTATAGATGTTAGTATTCTGGATGGAAAGAATACAAACGTAAATAAGAAGTCTGTGAATCTGAAAGATTTCATGACTGAAACAATTGCTTCTTATACTACTAATGAAAAGTATGCTAGGAATATTCAGGTTTTCGAAGAATATAATCTGCCTGATGGATATACGTATAAGCTGGATACAGAACATTTCTCAAGAGCAATAATCAATCTTCTAAGCAATGCTGTTAAGTATTGCGAGCAAGATCCTGCCATTAAGGTTCGTGCAAAATTGAGCAATCAGTTAAAAATTGAAATAGAGGATAACGGAATAGGGATAAAGGAAGAGCATTTAAAAACAGTTTTTAATAAGTTCTTCAGGGTAAGTACGCAGGTTAAAGCAAAGGGACTTGGGTTGGGATTATATATAGTTAAAAGAATTATTGAAAATCATCATGGCACTGTTCGGATCGAAAGCTTATGTGGCATTGGAACAACAGTGATAATTTCTTTACCAAAATAATTTACTTATCATGGCAGTTTTGCTAATCGAAGATGATACTGATTTAGGTAAATTGCTGAAACAGTATCTTGAGATAAATAATATTGAAGTCGTTCTTGCTGTAAATGGCGAAAATGCACTTGATTTATTTAAGCATTCGAAATTTAACCTCGCAGTTATTGATGTGATGTTACCTGATACAAATGGGTTTGAAATAGCCAGGATATTTAAACAAACCAATCCGGATTTTCCATTCCTGTTTTTAACCGCAAAAAATAAGAAGGAAGATATCATTCAAGGATTAAAACTTGGCGCTGAGGATTACATTACCAAACCGTTTGAGCCTGAGGAATTGGTGTTGAGGATTCATGTTGTACTCCGAAGAAATTCACCAGAAACAAATAACACCTTCGAAATCGGACATTCACTTTTAATGATAAACGAATTAAAGCTTTGTACACCACTTAAAGCATATAAGCTGACTCAGAAAGAATCTGATTTGTTGGCATTTATTATAAAGAATAAAAACCGTTTGCTAAAAAGAGAACTTATGCTAAAAACCATTTGGGGTGAGAATGATTATTTTCTGGGACGGAGCATGGATGTTTTTATAAGCCGGTTAAGGAAATTATTCAAGGATGATTCTTCGGTTGATATTGAAACCTTTAGAGGGATTGGTTATATATTCAGGGATAATGGAGCTGACAGGTCACTTTGACGAAGCCATATATGATTAGTATTTAGATATAAAGAAACATATGAACAAAATAATGATGCGGAAATGCATGGAAATAAATAGTTTTGTGGAAAGAATTGCTTTATGACCGGGAGGTATTGCATTGTTTTACTGATATTGCTGCTTGCGGCGGGTTGCCGGACCTCACGACAGAGCAAAACGGATACCTTTACCATTGCCACCCTGAAAGGACCCTCGGCCATGGGCATGATCCGGATGATTGACAGTCTGAGCCTTGAAGAAAACCCTGCCCTGAAGATAAAGATACTGAATGAGCCTATTCAGGTGCGAAAGATGATGCTTGACGGCACAGCGGATTTTGCCATTTTACCTACCACCATGGCGGCCATAATGTACAACAAGGGCCAGGAATACCAGCTGCTGGCCATACCGGTTTGGGGCACTTTTTATGTGTTTGGGTCTGATACTTCCATTACGCGGTGGGCCGACCTGAAAGGCAAAAGGATACATGTGATGGCCCGGGGCATGACGCCTGATGTACTTTTCCGTTACCTTTTGCTTCAAAATGGCATCGATCCTGAGAAAGACATCACGCTGGATTACAGTTTTCCCACCCACATCGATCTGGCCAACGCAGTGGCAGCCGGTCAGACTGAACTGGGCGTGGTGGCCGAACCTTTTGCCACTCTGGTAATGCAGAAAAATAAAAAGGTTAAACTCATATTCGACCTGAACGACGAGTGGGCCCGGCACCAGGGAAACCCGCTGGCCATTACCGCTTTTATGGCTAAAAAGAAAATCATACAGGAACAACCGCAGCTGGTTGAAAAGGTGATGTCGGCGTATGCGGCATCCACCTTGTGGGTAAATCAACAACCCGACAGTGCCGCCGTTCTTATTGCAAAACACCAGATACTGCCCGATGAAGCCGTCGCCCGTGCTGCCATTCCTCGGGCCAACTTGCGGTTTGTCCGCGCACGTGGCATTTCGCATCAGATTGGAGCCTATCTGAATGTGTTTTACCAGTTGAATCCCGAAATAATTGGAGGAAAGATACCCGATGAAGCTTTCTATTACTAAAACACAAATCATCAGCGTAGTTTCAGTAATGGTGATGCTGATCGGTTGGAAGTTACTGGCCCTATATTACGATTCAGAATTTATTCTACCGCCTCCTGAGAAAACCCTGATTACCACCCTGAAACTTTTTGGCGACGGTAAATTCATAGCCATTATTGGCACTACCATACTACGTGGAATCATCGGGTTTGCAGTATCATTTATACTGGGCGTGGGCATTGGGATATGGGCTGGATTAAGCCCTCAGTTCAACGCCTTCCTGAAACCCATACTGGTTACCATACGGTCTATACCGGTAATTGCCCTGATATTGCTGGCACTTATCTGGTTTCATGCCGGTGCCGTACCTGTCTTCATCGCTATGCTTACCATGTTTCCGTTCATCTGCACCAATGTGATTGATGGAATCGGCAGCATTGACCGCGACCTGGTTGAAATGGCCGGCTTTTATAAAACCAGCAGGAAACGGATCATTCAGGAAGTTTACATACCCGCCATTATGCCTTTCATCATCAGTGGAGCTTCAAGTGCCATGGGAATTGGCTGGCGAGCCATCATCATCGGTGAAGTCCTTAGTCAGCCCAGGTATGGAATAGGAACTGTCATGCACGAGGCGCAAACCTTTCTGAATGTAGATGCCGTAATTGCATGGACCATCCTGGCGGTACTCATCAGTTTCGGTTTTGAAAAGCTGATCCGGTTTACCGAACACCAAATCACACCCTGGAAACAATGAGCAAGAAGATTGAAA
>CAYVBH010000310.1:0-4952 GCA_964449015.1 uncultured Bacteroidales bacterium | reverse complement strand
CTGAACATCTTCATACCGCCTACCAATATTAACCTGACCGGGTATAAAATTGAGGAATCCTATGTTGATATCATTCATGAAGTGCGGAAAAATATAAACATCCCGATAGCTGTCAAGGTTGGCTTCTATTTCACCAGCCTTTACCGGATGCTATACAAGATCAGCAGCATGGAGGTAAACAGTCTGGTGTTGTTCAACCGATACTACCGTCCCGACATCGATATTGAAAACCTCAGGGTGGTTGCACAAAATGTATACAGCTCACCTCATGAAATCACCCTTTCGCTTCGCTGGATTGCTTTGCTATACGGACACATCCAAAAGGAACTGGTTGCCGCTACCGGAATTCATGATTACCAGGGCGTTATCAAACAGATACTGGCAGGGGCCTCGGCTGTCCAGATATGTTCCACGCTTTATAAAAACGGAATTCCATACATCAGCACACTTCTTGATGACATTGAAAAGTGGATGAAGCAGAAAGGTTATTCAAACCTGGCTGCTTTCAGGGGGTTGGTGGCAAAAAATGAAGAAAATACCGCAGCGTTCGAACGGTTGCAATTCATGAAAAAGACCACAGGAAAGTTTTTATAGAAAATAAAAACGATATGCCTGCCAGGGCTGTTAATTGACCAATTGTTGAAAAAAGATGACAAAATTAGAAATAGCGGAGAATAACCAATGGAAATAATTAATAGCTTTAAATTTGTTATTCCATAACCTTTTCAAATAAAACCTCTGCTATTATGAAAATATATCGGATTGGTATTGTGTTGTTAACCAGCCTGACACTGCTTGTTGCCTCGTGCAGACAATCAGGAAGAACAGCCGGTACTGAAGGGATTGACAGTATAGATCTGGGTGAAATAGCTCCCCTGGTGCATTATACAGATTCTCTGGGCACAGGATTACCGATTTTTTACAATATGTATCTTTCCGTTGAAATGACTTCGTTATTTCAGTCATCTGGTGCTGTTTATAAAGGTGATCTGCTCAATTCACCCGACAGAATGTCAAATTATGTTACCAGTTCCAAGAAAGCTCTGAATCTGGGTGTTTATGCGGTCGATCTGAGCTATGCGAAGGTAAGCGAGCAGCTTGAAACAGCCGGAAGGTATTTCAATGCCATGCAACGGATGGCTGAAGAAATGGGAATACCTGCAGATTACTTCAAAAATACGGCAGAACGATTCGACAGGAATATCGACAACAAAGATTCGCTGATTAAAATTGCAAATGAAGTATACATGGCCTCAGACGATTACCTGCGCGAAAATGAGCGTTATGCAGCATCGGCACAGATTATCATGGGCGGATGGGTTGAAGCCATTTATATTGCCACTTACGTAGCCTCTTCCACCAAAGATATTGAGGTGATTGAACGGCTGGCTGAACAGCGTATCTCACTGACCAACCTGATCAATATGCTGAACGAATACAACAATGACCAGGATATCAACAAGAACCTGGCAAGGCTGAAACAATTGCAGCCCGTTTTTGATTCATTCATAGTCAATATTAAAAGTGATTTTGATCCGGCTACTCCCGATGGCAAGAAAACTATGAATGAGTTCCTTACCAAGATAGGAGAAATCAACAAACACATCAAGGCGATCCGCACAGAGATCATTGCCTGAAAAACCAGTCAGTCGGAAAATCAAAAATCAGCGTAGTCAGGAGACTATGCTCATCATTCAGAAAAATAATTGCGGCGTAGCTTTAACTGCGCCGCAATTATTTATAACCGAAACGATACTGTTTTCAGGCTACTTCTTTAATTATTTGCATTCCCCGCTTAATGGCTTCTTCATTTTCAGGAATCAGGTGGTGATGCCGCACCGGGAGGGAACTCTTGAGCCCCTTGATCACATTCTCGATGGTAACAACGGGTTTTACTTTCAGGTAAGCTCCCAGAACGATCATGTTAAAAGTCTTTGTGGAAGACATTTTTGCCGATTCCGAGGCTGCTTCAATCACATAAATCTGAATATCTTTCCGCTTCGGATGACGTGTGATGCCATTTGAATCATAAATCAAAACGCCACCCGGTTTAACTGATGATTCAAACTTGTCCATGGATTGCTGATTCAGAATAATCGCTGTATCATACTGTTTGAGAATCGGACTGCTGATTCGTTCGTCGCTCAGAATTACAGTTACGTTTGCCGTTCCTCCCCGCATTTCGGGACCATAGGAGGGCATCCAGCTTACTTCCATTTGTTGCATCATTCCGGAATAAGCCAGAATTTTACCCAGAGAAAGGACACCCTGTCCGCCGAAACCGGCAATTATAATTTCTTCATTCATGGTTTTTCGTTTTGAAATTACTCTGCTTTGGCTGGTTTACTGACCATTTCACCATTAACTTTGATATCGCCCAGCGGGTAAAACGGAAACATATTTTCTTCCATCCACTTGTTGGCTTCCACAGGAGACATCTTCCAACCCGAGTTGCAGTTGGAAACAATTTCAATGAAAGACAAGCCTTTGTTCAGCTTTTGATTTTCAAAAGCCATTCGGGCAGCCTTTTTAAATTTCCTGACGTTCAACGGGGTATGAACACTGTGCCGTGATACAAAATAGGTGCCCGGTAACATGGCTAACAGTTCTGTAATTTTCAGCGGATTTCCCATAAGTTGAACATCTCTTCCGTATGGTGTTGTGGATGAACGCATACCCGGAAGGGTTGTGGGGGCCATCTGGCCGCCGGTCATGCCATAAATGCCATTGTTAATAAAGAAAATGGCAATATTTTCACCACGGTTACAGGCGTGAATAGTCTCGGCTGTTCCAATGGCCGCCAGGTCACCATCGCCCTGATAGGTAAATACATATTTACCCGGCCAGCAGCGCTTTATTCCTGTTGCAAGTGCCGGAGCACGTCCGTGTGCAGCCTGCTGCATATCGATATTCATGAATTCATAGGCAAGCACAGAGCATCCTACCGGGGCAATCCCTATGGTGTCTGCCTGGATACCCATCTCATCAACAACTTCCATGATCACCCGATGCACTGTTCCGTGCCCGCAACCCGGACAGAATGAGAGCGGTTTGTCTGTCATCAGTGATGTTTTGGTATAAACCAGGTTTTCCGGGCTGACCAGACCGTTGGTTTTTATTGTATTTGCTTCCATAATTAACTGATTGAAAAGTGTTTCATCAAAGCTTCAACCACTTCTTCAGGTGAAGGCACCATGCCTCCCATCCTGTTACAAAGTGCTACTTTAACCCTGCCGTCGGCAGCAAGCCGTACATCCTCAACCATCTGACCAGCGCTGAGTTCAACAGCCATCATACCCTTTACCTTCCCGGCAAGCCGTCCGATTTCAACCGTAGGAAAAGGGAAAAGAGTTATGGGACGAAGTAAACCGGCTTTAATACCCTTGGCCCGCGCCAGTTTAACCGATTTCTGGCAGATTCGCGCAGAACAACCGTAGGCAATCAGCAGGTAATCTGCATCTTCACAATCAAACAACTCAAACCGCACTTCTTCTTCGTTCATTTTCTGATACTTGGCTTGTAGCTTGTGATTATGCCCTTCCTGAATCGCAGGATCAAGATTCACCGAGGTGATGATGTTGCGCTCCCGGTCAGGGGTTTTTCCTGTTGTTGTCCACGTCTGATCAAATTCGGTGGTCCTGGGGACCTGGTCAAAGAGTTCAACCTTTTCCATCATTTGACCTATAATGCCGTCAGACAACATTAAAACAGGATTTCTATATTTAAAAGCAAGGTCAAACCCGAGCTTTACAAAGTCTGCCATTTCCTGTACCGACGCAGGGGCCAGTACGATCATCCGATAATCACCGTGACCTCCGCCTTTGGTCGACTGAAAATAATCAGCCTGTGAAGGCTGGATGGTTCCCAATCCGGGACCGCCGCGAACCACATTGAGTATCAGACAGGGCAATTCACTACCTACCAGGTAGGAAATGCCTTCCTGTTTCAGGCTGATGCCAGGACTGGAAGAGGAGGTCATCACTTTCTTTCCGGTGCCGGCAGCACCGTAAACCATATTTATTGCAGCTACTTCGCTTTCGGCCTGCAGCAAAACCATGCCTGTGCGCAAATGAGGTTGCTGTGCAGCAAGGTATTCCATAACTTCCGACTGCGGAGTAATGGGATAACCAAAATAAGCATCACATCCGGCCCTGATGGCGGCCTCAGCAAATGCCTCATTGCCTTTCATTAATTTCTTTTCTCCCATAGAGTTTGTAATTTATTCTTCCACTTTTTTCCGGTAAACCGTAATGACCCCGTCGGGGCAAACTACTGCGCAATTTGCGCAACCGGTGCAATTATCCGGGAATGCCTGGTATGCATAATGATAACCCTTGCCATTTACTTTTTTTTCGAGTTTGATCACTCCGGTGGGACAAGAGACGATGCATACTTCACATCCTTTGCACCTTTCAATATCAATGACTATAGCACCTTTTATCTTCGCCATGTGTTTATCTCATTTTATAAAGAACAAAATCGAGCTTAAAAAGTTTGTCTACCAAAGTTCCAAATCCTAAACCAGAAAAAACAAGCTTAAAGTCAGGTTTTGGCAAATCCAAAAATAACAAAAATCAACCATGATCTTTGCTGAATCTGTTAAGTCTTTCTGCAAGCACCGGGATCAGCTCATCGCCGAACTGCGACACGCAAATCCGCAGTCCCTCGGTTCGTGTGCTTCCTGTTATATCCAGGGTAATGGCACTGATGCCGTAGCGCAATAATTCTTCAAGCAATTGCGAACCTGTAAGGCCCGGAAATGATATCGTGAAATAAAAACCATCGGCAATTGGAACATTCATGTCCATGTCGTAAACAATCCTGAAACCATTTTCTGTAAAGAGTTCCTTCATATGCGATGCCCATTCCCCGTATTTCCGGATCTCGTTAAAAGGATTGTACACACCATCGTTTGTTGCTTTAAGCAGGCTTGCCACAGCCAGCTGGGCTGA
>CAYVBH010000309.1:0-4973 GCA_964449015.1 uncultured Bacteroidales bacterium | reverse complement strand
GTAGTTTTTATTCTTCATAAAAAGATAAAGGGTTTCGATGTCGAAATGACCGTCGCGTGAGTATATCTCTTCGAGAATGGCATACCGCTCGGGAGTTTTACGGTGCCCTTTCTTCTCCAGATAATTGACGAAGATCTTTTTTACAGTCTCTTTAGTCTCGGTGGAAACCATAACCTGTTGACAAAGTTTTAAGAAGAACAAAAATAATTATTTTTTGTTCTCCATTCCGTTTATTTAGATTAATTTAAACTAATTCAGGAGATCATTTCCACGCGCTTTACGGCGTCAACACCTTTAACCTTGCTCAGGCTCACGATCAGGTTGTTTAAGTCTTTGGCATCATGCACATAGAGATCCATGGTGCCATCCCATACACCGTCATGACTCGAAAGGTTGATGGTTCTGATATTTACGTTGAGTTCCTTGCAAATAACCGTGGTAATGTCATTGTATATTCCAAACCGGTCGATGCCATTAATGGCAACTTTTACAAGAAACGAGAGCAGCTTGTGGGTGGTCCATTTGACCGGAACAAGCAATTCGCTTTGGCTTGAAAGAAGCTTAATGGCATTCGGGCATTTTGCCTGATGAATGGTGATTTTATCCTCGTCAACTGCATCTCTGAAACCAATAACATTGTCACCCGGTATCGGATTGCAGCATTTGGCTATTGCATAATCTGTAGTGGCACTGTCCAGGTTTTCTTTCAGGAGAATGGGTGTTTTTTGGCTCGTTTTATGGTGCTTTGAGTTCACAGAACCAGTAGTTTTTGATTTTACAGAGCCCTTTCCCAATTGAAGACTCCAGTAATTAACCCATTTGCTCTTGGTATTTTGCTTGAGAACCTGGTACAGGTCATCAAGCGGCAACAAGCCCATACCTATTTTACTGTATAGTTCATCCTTATTCGAGAGTTCATAGGCTGGCAACAGCTTTTGGATGATCCTTGCGTTTGGCCTCAGTTTTATTTCAAGGAGTCTTTCTTCCAGTATCTTTTTGCCTTTTGCCATCCGGTCCTTATTATCAGCTTTCAGAGCATCTTTGATGGCGGTTTTGGCTTTCAGGGTAACTACATTATCAAGCCAATCCAGCTTGGGTCGGTATGTGTCAGACGTAATGATTTCTACCTGGTCGCCGCTTTTCAGTACATGATTTAAAGGAACCAGCTTGTGGTTAACTTTAGCACCAATTGCCTTGTGACCGATTTCGCTGTGTATTTCATACGCAAAATCAAGAATAGTGCTGTTAACGGGGAGCGTTATTGTATCACCTTTTGGTGTAAAAACGAATATTTCTGATGCAAACAGGTTCAGTTTAAAGTCATCGAGGAACTCAAGCGCATCGGGATTCGGATTTGCCAAAAGCTCCTTGATTCGTTTGAGCCACTTATCCAGCTCATTCTCCTGTGAGTTGTCTGTTTTGTATTTCCAGTGTGCAGCAAACCCCCTTTCGGCAATGTCATCCATTCTTCTTGAACGGATCTGCACCTCCATCCAGTTCCCCTTGGGCCCCATTACCGTGGCGTGAAGAGCCTCATAACCATTGGCCTTCGGTGTGCTTACCCAATCACGGATTCTCTCGGGTTTGGGCATGTAAATATCGGTAATCATGGAATAAATATTCCAGCATTGTGTCTTCTCAGGTATTGTGGGCAGGGGATCAAAAACTATCCGGATGGCCATCAAATCGTATACCTCTTCAAACGGTATGTTTTTGGTTTGCATCTTGTGCCAGATCGAGTATATGGACTTATACCTACCACTGATATCATAGGTTATTCCGTTTTTTTCAAGCTGTTCCTTGATAGGCTTGGCAAACTCCCTGATAAACACCTGGTGGCTTTTCTCCTGGCTTTTGATTTTATCTGACAGTTCCTGAAATATTTTGGGATACCTGTATTTTAGGCTCAGGTCTTCCAGTTCATTCTTAATGGTGTAAAATCCCATCCGGTGGGCCAGAGGTGCGTAAAGGTAAAGTGTTTCGGCTGATATCTTCATTTGCCTGGCTGTTGAAAGGGCACCCAGAGTTCTCATATTGTGAAGCCGGTCTGCGAGTTTGATGAGGATTACCCGCACGTCATCCGACAGGGTGAGCAACATTTTGCGAAAATTCTCTGCCTGCAGGGTTGAGTTTTTGTCAAAAACCCCCGATATTTTTGTCAATCCGTCAACAATTGAAGCAATCTTAGAACCAAAGTGATTTTCGATATCCTCAAGCGTAAAATCGGTGTCTTCCACCACGTCATGCAGTAATGCAGAGACTATTGCCTTAACGCCAAGCCCCATTTCCTGGGTAACAATCCGAGCAACGGCTATCGGGTGCATGATATAGGGCTCGCCTGAAGCACGAAGTGCTCCCTTGTGCGCGTCATAGGCAATTTTAAATGCCTTTTTGATCAAAGCTTTATCACTGCGTTTGTTACAACGCACACAATTTTCCAGCAATTCGTTGAATTCACGCTTTATTTGGATCTCTTCCGCAGATAATGTAGAACTCATGAAATCATATCAAAATGTAAGCCGTTGAAGATAATGCAAAATTATTAAAAAAAGCGATTAGTGGTACAAAACCGTTACCCTGCCATTGAGTTCAGTTATATCCGTGGAGTAGTTATAAACGCGTAAATAGTATACATAAACACCTTCAGGTACAAATTTGCCGTTCACCCTGCCATCCCATGCATCTGAACCTTCCCAGATCTTGGTCCCAAGCCGGTTGTAAACAATCATCTTATAGCGTTCAGGTAGAAATGAAAAGACCGGTTCAAAGGTTTGGTTCAAGGGCTCAGGGTCATTCGGAACAAAGGCATCAGGCATCCTGATATCCGGGAAGACAGAAAAACAAACGCGGTTGGAAAGACTTCTGCCCTGAATGCCAAAAGAATTCAGGTTTTCAATGGCTTGTACTTCATAGCATACCAGGCTGCTTTGCGGATTTTCGTAATTCACCAGATCGCTCAGATCCTCGGAAAAAGCCTGGGTTAGGCCAATACTAATTGTATCCGATACCGAATTGTCCCGTCCCTGTTTCCGGATAATTTGGTACTGTTGCACGCCTCCGTTCCAATCGGTATATTCATTCCAGTTTAATGAAACATTCATACCGGTTTGGGTTCCGCTTAGAATAATGTTATTAGCCATATTTGACCCTGCAGATAACGTTCCGCAATTGTTCTTCACATCAAGCCTGTAAAAATAAACTCCTGAAGTGAAAGGTACATTGTCTGTATACCGGATCAGTACATCACTGGTGTTGATTTCGGTTACCTGGTTGAAATTACCGGATGAGTTTTCACTTCGCATCAGGTAATAGGTTCTCAGTCCGTTAACGCCATTCACGGTAAACGACAAGTCGATGGTATTGCCCGGGCTGATCGTGGCATAATCTGCATTGATCGGCCCAGTCAGCTGTGATAGGGATGTAACAACCTGCGTCCGGTTGGATGTGGATCTTCTTATTCCGTCCTGATGTTCGACCTCCACAAACAGGTCGTATTCTTGGTTGACGGCCACATTGGTAATATCATAAGTATTAGTCCCCTCACCGAGCGAAGTAACCATTTGGTACATTCCTGGGCCCAATCGCCTGTAGATGTTATACCGGGCTATTGATCCGCGCCAGTTGTTGTAATCATTCCACATGAGCGTAATATAACCTTCGCAGGAATCATATTCCGATTGCAAATGAATGGTGCTGTCGGGATAATGCCAATTGCTTTTAAAAATATTCCCTCCTCCCAAATCATTTACTGCAACAACCGAATAACCCACTGATCCGGATTGTGATCCAGTATTAACATTGATAAATGCAGTATCCGGAACATCAATAGGGTCGCCTATTTCAATGCCTGAAGTGGTAGGCGTGGTAGGATCATTGTCGTTATCGTAAGTGATAACCACTTTGTAATAATCTGCAAAATCTGAAGGTGTCCGGTGCCAAACAATGATGTCATAACCGGTTTCCACATCAACTGTTACCGAATACAATTCCGGTTCTACAGGGTAGGGTTGTGCTTTACTTGGTAAAACAGCCAGAAGATTAATTGTGACGATCAAACAGTAAATACGGTTCATGCCGGCATTTGTATGAAAACGGAGTTATAAGTACATTATTGCGGTTCAAAGATAGGTTACCAGATTGAAAAATAGAAATGTAACCCAACAATATCTTTTGTATCTTTAAATTCAAATCCGTTTTATGGACAACAAAAGAGTCATCTATGTATTTGGGTGGATTACTGTTTTTGGAATGGCTGTGGGCTTTATGGAAAGCGCCGTGGTTGTTTACCTGCGCGAAATCTATTATCCTGCCGGATTCAGTTTCCCTTTGAAAACCATGCAAGGTATTCCCGGTGTTACCGAATTGCTGAGAGAATTGTCAACACTGGTTATTTTGACATCAATTGCATTTCTGGCCGGTACCAACCTCAGGCAACGGTTAGCCTGGTTTTTTTACACCTTCGCCGTCTGGGATATTTTCTATTATGTTTTCCTGAAGTTGTTGATCAACTGGCCTGAGTCGCTTAATACCTGGGATATCCTGTTTCTCCTGCCCACCACATGGGTGGGTCCCGTTATCGCACCTATTGTTGTTTCATTGACCATGATTCTGTTTGCTGTTGTTTTGCTTCGAATCGACAGGATGCAACCATTCTATAAGCCGGGTAAACTCACGTTGCTTCTATTGATGGGCGGGGCAATTGTTGTTTTTATTTCTTTTATCCTGGATTATTCCGTATTCATGATCAGCCAGTGCGGGTTTTCCGGTTTGCTCAATAAAGAGCTTGTGAACCGGGCTGTGCAGGAATATATTCCGGTGAAATTCGACTGGTGGTTGTTTCTGCCGGGTATGTTGCTGATATACGCCGGACTGGGTCGAATGCTTCTGCTTTCGGGAATTTTAAGGAAGAATTCATAACGTTATAGTATAAATAACGAGCGTAGTCGGGTGACTACGCTCAGCAGATGAGGATA
>CAYVBH010000308.1:0-5026 GCA_964449015.1 uncultured Bacteroidales bacterium | reverse complement strand
AACCCGACTTCTTTACCCCCGACCACATTAAAGATGCTGCCAAAAAAGCCATTGATGACAACTTCTCCTTTTATCCCCCGGTACCGGGCTTTCCTGATCTGTTAAAAGCTGTTACCGAGAAATTCAAACGTGAGAACAACCTGGAATATACCACTCAGCAGATCATCGTTTCCAGCGGAGCAAAGCATTCCCTGGTGAACTCCATCATATGCCTGGTTGATCCGGGTGATGAAGTGATCATTCCGGCTCCCTACTGGGTAAGTTACCTCGAACAGGTAAAACTATGTGAAGGTAAACCGGTTGTTATTGAAGCCAAGCATGAGGCCAATTTCAAAATCACACCCAAACAGCTTGAGGAGGCCATTACACCCAAGACCAAGGCCCTGCTGCTTTGTTCGCCCTCGAATCCTTCGGGAGCTGTTTATTCAAAGGCTGAATTACGCGCCCTGGCCGATGTACTGGCCAAACATGCGCGAATCATTGTTATTTCAGATGAAATTTACGAACACATCAATTTCATCGGCGGGCACGAAACTATTGCCCAGTTTGCCGACATGAAAGAACGTACCGTGGTGATTAACGGTGTATCAAAAGCCTATGCCATGACCGGTTACAGAATTGGCTATATGGCCGGTCCCGCCTGGCTGGCAAAAGCATGCGACAAGCTGCAGGGACAAATGACAACCGGCGCCACCACCATAGCCCAGAAGGCTGCAGTTGCAGCGCTTACAGGAGATCAGAGTTGTGTGACTGAAATGAACAAAGCCTTTAAACGCAGGAAGGAACTTGTGGTGAAGATGGTGAGGGAAATTCCCGATGTACAGGTTTATAATCCCGATGGTGCCTTTTATGTTTTTCCCAAGGTAAATGCCTATTACGGCAAGTCGTTCAACGGAAACGTGATCAAAACCTCCAATGATTTGTGCCTTTATCTTTTGGAGCATGCTCATATTGCCATGGTTCCCGGGGAGGCATTCGGCGATCCTGATTGTGTGAGGATTTCATTTGCCACAGCTGATGAAAAGCTGGTTGAAGCCATGAAGCGAATGAAAGAAGCCTTGATAGCGCTTAAATCATAATAACACCCAAATGAAAAAAGCAGTAGTTGTTTATCAAAGTAAAACCGGCATTACCAAAAAGTTTGCTGAAGAAATCAGCAGGCATATTGCCGGTAATGGAACAGAAGTTCAGACACTTTCTGTTGAAGCATGCAAAGATGGCATCGTCAGCCAGGCCGATTATGTGTTGCTTGGCTGCTGGACTTCAGGATTCCTGCTGTTTTTCCTGCAGCATCCGGATGGTGTCTGGAAACAATTTGCCAAAAGCCTCCCCGATCTGTCAGGCAAGAAAGTGGCCCTTTTCACCACTTACAAGGTAGCTACCGGAAGCATGTTCAGCAGCATGAAAAAACATCTCCGGTTGAGCCCTGCAGAACCGGTTGTTGAACTGAGATCGAGGAACGGGAGTATTTCGGAGGAGCATAAGATTGCGATTGATGCTTTTTTGAAGTAGCAGTAAACAAGTCCGTATGAATAGTCAAATTAGTAGGCGTAGTTGCAAACTACGCCCAGCAAATTGTACAAAATACTTACGATGTGTGCTGAGCGTAGTCTCCTGACTACGCTCATTTTGTGACTTCTTACTCAGATTCTGTCCCTTGTCCCTCGTCCCAATCTTGGATCTTGGATCTTGGATCTTGGATCTTGGATCTCGTCCCTACATTTCGATTTTACGCTTCGTATACGCCGAAAAGTCATTTTTTGCCGGTTTGTAGTCGGTTTGCATCAGCGTGGATGAGATCATGTAATCGGCCGATGATCTGTTGCAGGCTGTGGGCAGGTTGTACAATACAGTAATCCGGAGCAACGCTTTCACATCCACTTCATGAGGCTGGGGCATCATCGGATCCCAAAGAAACACGAGCATGTCGATCCTTCCCTCGGCAATCATGGCACCTAATTGCTGATCGCCACCCAGGGGACCCGATTTGAGCTTCTTCAGCTTAATTTTTTTCTCCTCGTCCTTCTTTAATTTTTTCTTCAGGAGATCTTCGATGAGTTTGCCTGTAGTGCCAGTGCAAATCAGTTCATGGCCTGCCAAAATTTTCCAGTTCCAGTCGACCCATTCGAGCAGGTCTTTTTTACGGTTGTCGTGAGCCACAAGGCCAATCCTGATTTTCTTTTTTGCTGCCGGCATATTTTCTTTTATCATGTAAATATTCATTATAGAGCGAACCCCGATTCGCCAAAACTACCAGCCTAACGGCAGACAGGTGGCGGCAAAACAACTTTTAGTCCTTTTTCTCCCCCTCTACCGGTAACTTGTTCAACATTTCGATATACCTGTTGTAATATTTGTCATACAGGCTATTGAGGTATTTCTCAGCTTCAGCTTTCCGGGCATCATAGTTCGGTTTGGTTTCTTCTTCACCGCGGGGTGCAAATAACGGTGACCCGGACACCTCTTCTTCAATTTGCTTTTCAAAGTACGATCCTTCCAGAAAATACTTCCGGTTAAGCGGCCAGATTCTCACAGTTTGATCATCGGAGGCCGAAGCAAAACAGGTTCCCTTGTTGTTGAACCGTACTGTATTCACAACTCCCGTGTGCCCGGTAAAAGTCTGTATTTTCTTGCCGGTCGCGGTTTCCCAAAGAATGATATTTTTAAGGGCATCACAACTCAGCAAGTGGTTGCCATCGGGACTGAACTGCACATCAAATACGGCAGCCTGGTGGCCTATGAAGGTCCGAACTATTTTACCGCTATCGGCACTCCACAACCTGATGGTTTTGTCGGCCGAGGCTGTTGCCAGGTATTTGCCCGAAGGGTGGAAGTCTACAGCAAAAATATTGCCCGAATGCAGTTCCATTTTGAATTTCTCCTTGCCGGTTGCAGCATCCCATAATCTGACCGATTTGTCCAATGATCCGCTGGCAATCAGGCTGCCGTCGGGACTAAAACAAACAGGCAAGGCGCTTCTTTCGTGACCATCAAGAGAAAGTACCTGTCCGGCTGTCTTATAATCCCACACCTTAATATATTTTGCATATGATCCGGCCACGACTTTTTGAACAGAACTGTTGTAGTTCATGCTCCACACATTAGTTGTATAGCCCGCGAACGTTCTGATCAGCTTACCCTGTTTATCGGTCAGTTTGATATCATTGCCACACGCAGCCAACAGATCGCCATCAGGAGTATACTGAAGCGCTTTCACGGCAAAGGAATTGGCAATATTTCCGAGGATTTCTCCACTTGTGGAGTTGATGAAATAGATTTGTTTATCATCGCCCCCTGTGGCAAGTGTGTTGTCATCAGCGCTGAAAGCAAGAGCTTTGACCGGCTGGCTGTGCTTTTTGAAAACAAGTACGCTGCTTTCATCGTGTTGTGCCATAGCCGGCAGCAACATCGCCTGTATCAGCAGGAAGACACCAGGAAGCAGCAGTCTCCCCGTATTAGCCTTTAAGTTTTTCCTCATAAATGCGGTAATTTTCTTCGTCAAACACTACGAAGTATACGTTACTGACTCCCTGATTGTTTGAAAGCCATTTTTTCACTGTGGTAATGGCAATATCTGCAGCCTGAGTTTTGGGATAGCCATAAACTCCCGTGCTGATATTCGGGAAAGCAATAGTTTTTAAATTGTGTGAGGCTGCCAGGGAAAGGCTGTTTGTGTAACAGGCTTCGAGGAGTGAAGCTTCATTGCGACTGCCCCCGCTCCACACCGGGCCAACAGTGTGGATCACAAATTTTGAAGGAAGATTGAAACCTTTGGTAATTTTTGCCTCACCAGTTTTGCATCCGTTCAGTAAACGGCATGCTGCAAGAAGTTCGGGACCTGCAGCCCGATGAATGGCCCCATCAACACCGCCTCCGCCGAGAAGGGAGGTATTGGCAGCATTTACAATGGCATCCACTGCCAGTTTGGTAATATCACCCCTGATGAGCTCTATTTTATTCATTGGTTACCGGATTGCAGCACCCAATTCTTTTGTGTAAGCTTCTATGAGTTTCTTCATGGTACGATCAATCTTTTCGTCGGTCAGGGTTGCCTGCAAATCCTGCAGGATGAAGCTTACGGCATAGGATTTCTTCCCCGAACCTACCTGTTCTCCTTCATAAACGTCAAAGAGGTCGACCCGGGTCAAAAGTTTGCTCTCGATGCGGAAGGCCAATTCTTTGATTTTGTCGAAAGTAAGCGATTTGTCGAGCAGCAAGGCCAGATCCCTGCGTACTTCGGGAAAGCGGGGAAGCTCGGTATAGCGGACCTGGTGATCACCCCTGCATTTGACCAGGTTTTGCCACCTGATGACTGCATAGAAAACATCATTCTTTATGTCGAATTTCTTCAGTACAGCAGGTTTCACAAGGGTTAATTCAGCAATCTCCATATCGCCTGCCCGGTAAACCAACCCGTCAGTAAACAGGTCGCTGTTGCCGGCAACTGATCGCTTATCCATTGCATTTACATTGAGCCCCATACGTTTCAGCACATTCTCGAGATGTGCCTTCAGTTCATAAAAACCGGAGCTCTTGCCGTCGGATACCCAGTTGGGTTCGTGTTTCCTGCCGGTAACAAAAAGAGCCAGATGGAATTCTTCGTGGTATTTGTCGAGCGGATTGCGTTTTCCTTTCTCACCATGGAATGAATATACATTGCCCGCCTCAAACAACCTGAGATCGGGACGTTGCCTGTTGGTATTGTGCTGGATGGTTTCCAGTCCGCCGAATAAGAGGGTTTGGCGCATCACATTGAGGTCGCTGCTGAGCGGATTGATAATCCTCACCAGGTTTTCAGACGTGAATGAAGTGAGATTATCGTAATAAGCCGACCGGGTCAATGAGTTGTTCATGATTTCCGTGAACCCGCTTCCGGTTAAGAATTCCGAGATCATGTCGACCAGTTTCTCATTATCGGGGCGGTTGCCGAATGACAGACTGGTATTGAGTTTTTCGGAAATCTCCACATTATTGTAACCGTATATCCTCAGGATTTCCTCGATGACATCGGCCTCACGGGTAACGT
>CAYVBH010000307.1:0-5034 GCA_964449015.1 uncultured Bacteroidales bacterium | reverse complement strand
TCCAGGTCATGAAAAAAGAAAGACTTTGCAATACTTTTGAAGGAACCCTGGTTGACCAGACGCATGTCCGATTCCTGGAAAATTCTTTCGGGTGCAACGATACACATGGTCTGGAAAATGGTACGGAAGTGAATGTCAGTGTGGCTTTTCAGGATATCATCCTGCATGATAATGAGGAAGATGGTGTACTCAGCGGAACGGTCAGTTTCATCCTTTACAAGGGCAATCATTACCACCTGACCGTGCTTACTGACGAGAATGAACACATATATGTGGATACCAATGATATTTGGGACGACGGTGACCGGGTCGGGATCAGTATCGCCCCTGAATCAATCCGCTTTGAGAAACTCTAAAAAATTGGCAAAGTGCGAAGGAAAGTGTTGTCATTCATAGGGCGAAGAAGAAACTGGGCCATACCTTATGCGCTCTTTCTTGCTTTTTTTGTTCTGGTTCCTTTGGCGCTGATCGTGTTCTATGCATTTTCAGGTGAGGCGGGTGGATTTTCCCTTGAAAATTTTAACAAATTTCTGAACCATCCGGAAGCCGTAAAAATTCTCATATACTCCATCGGGGTGGCCATGCTGACCACAATTCTTTGTCTTGTAATAGGGTACCCGGCAGCCTATATTTTAAGCAGGATGGAGACTAGGAAAGCAAGCCTGCTGGTGATGCTTTTCATTCTGCCCATGTGGATCAATTTTCTGATCCGAACACTGGCCACAGTTGCGCTCTTTGGCTTCCTTCGATTGCCTTTGGGCGAAGGAGCTTTGCTGTTCGGCATGGTATACAACTTTCTGCCGTTTATGATTTACCCCATTTACAATATCCTTCAGAAAACCGATCGCAACCTGATCGAAGCGGCTCAGGATCTTGGTGCTACACCTGCACAGGTTTTCTTCAGAACGGTTTTACCCCTGTCGATTCCCGGCATTACCAGCGGGATCATGATGGTTTTCATGCCGGTTATTTCCACCTTTGCCATTGCCGAGCTGCTCACTATCAATAATATCAAGCTGTTCGGAACCACACTGCAGGAAAATATATACAATGGCATGTGGAATTACGGTGCTGCTTTGTCACTGGTGATGCTCATCCTGATCGGCATTACATCTCTTTTCAATACACGCGGAAGCATGAAAGCATCTGAGGAAGGAGGTCTGATATGATGAAAAGAATACTGACTTCATCGTACCTGGGTATTCTGCTTGTCATGTTGTATGCGCCCATCCTGATCATCATCATTTTCTCCTTTACCGAGGCCAAGGTATTGGGCAACTGGACCGGCTTTTCGCTTAAACTTTATGCTTCTCTTTTTGAAGGAGGGGTGCATCATTCGCTAACCAATGCGCTCTGGAATACGCTGATCATAGGGTTATGCGCTGCTTTCATATCCACCATTCTGGGCACTGTTGCCGCCATTGGCATATTCAACCTGAGTGCCCGGCAACAGCGGGCTGTTCAAACGGTGAATGCCATTCCCATTCTGAATCCCGATATCATTACTGCCATATCCCTTTTCCTGCTTTTCGTCAGCCTGGGGATCACGCAGGGTTATACTACGGTGATCCTGGCGCACATCACATTCTGCACGCCTTATGTGGTACTGAGTGTATTGCCCAGGCTTTACCGTATGAATGCCTCACTTTATGAAGCAGCGCTGGACCTGGGAGCCACACCTCTACTGGCTTTGAGGAAGGTATTGTTCCCGGAACTGAAGCCGGGAATGATCAGTGGTTTTATACTCGCCTTTACCCTTTCAATAGATGATTTTGTGGTAACCCTGTTCACTATTGGAAATGAAGGTCTTGAAACCGTTTCAACCTATATTTATGCCGATGCACGCAAGGGCGGATTGACACCGGAGCTCCGTCCGCTTTCGGCCATCATCTTTGTTTCCGTGCTGGTGCTCCTGGTAGTTATCAATCGCAGAGCCATTAGAAAAACCAATAATAAAACATCATGAAAAAACCCATGCTGCCTGCTGCCACGAGAGTTTTGATGACTCTCGCCCTGATTGTTGCTGTTGTATTTGTTTCCGGTTCCTGCAAAGAGAGCGAGGAATCCAGGAAAGCGATCCTGAAGATATACAACTGGGCTGATTACATAGATGAAGACCTGTTGACTGAATTTCCCGTCTGGTATAAAGAGCAGACAGGTGAAGAAGTAAAAATTGTATATCAGGTATTTGACATGCCCGAGGTAATGTATACAAAAGTTGTGCTCGGAAAAGAAGATTTCGATTTGGTTTGTCCCACCCAGTACATTATTGAACGTATGCTCCGGAACGACTTGTTGTTGCCCATCGACCGCAACTTTGGAAAGACCGGCAACTACCTGGGGAACATTGCCCCCTTTCTGCGCAACCGGATGGATGCATTCAGTGTTCCCGGTAAAAATGCTGAGGATTACATGCTTCCGTATATGTGGGGGACATCAGGAATTTTGTACAATACCGCGTTGATCTCCAAAGATGAAGTTCAGAGCTGGGCCTGCTTCTGGGATCCCAAGAACAAAGGCAAAATCCTGATGAAAGACCATTACTGGGATGTCTATAATCTGGCAGCCATCTGGGGCTTTTATCCTGATATCGCTTCGGGTAAAAGAACCCGGTATGATGTTTCCAATGATCATACCGATGAAGATATTGCCATGGTTGAGAAGCAGCTGAAACTGCTGCAGCCCAACCTGGCCGGCTGGGAAGCCGATTTCGGAAAGGAAATGATGACCAAGGGCGAAGCCTGGATGAACTATGCCTGGAGCGGTGATGCGGTCTGGGCCATTGAGGAAGCTGCGGCTGTGAATGTTTCACTGGACTATGTAATACCCAGGGAAGGCAGCAACATATGGTTCGATGGTTGGGTAATTCCTAAAAACGCGCGAAATGTGAAAGCGGCCAGCTACTTCCTGAATTACCTGTGCCAGTCAGACATTGCGTTGCGCAATATGGATATTACAGGATATACCAGCGCCATTGCAACCCCCGAGGTGAAGGAGGCCCAAATTGATTCTTCTTTGACAGAAACAGTGAACCTGAGTTACTTTTTCGGACCGGGCAACGACAGCTTGTTGGTTGACCCCATTCAATATCCCGACAGCAGCGTGGTGGAACGTTGCGTGTTGTTGCATGACTTTCTCGATAAAAACGACAAGGTACTTGAGATGTGGAGCCGTGCAAGGGGCGACAGCCTGAACCGCAGAATGATCTACATTATTACCGGTGTGGTTCTGCTTTTGGCAAGCGCCCTGATTTACAGTCGTATCAAAAAGTCGCGTGGCAAAAAGAAAAGATCAAAGAGGAGTTAATGTCGTAATAAAAAATGGCGCAGTGAATCCACTGCGCCATTTTTTTATTCTTTATGCCACTATCAATGAAAAACCGCATCAAGTTTCTGGTAGGCGGTATGCATCTGTTCAATAGCTTCGTTATTCTTTTGGGCATCATTCGCTTTCATTATTTCTTTCAGTGCCACTGTTTTTGCCAGCAATTCCTTAGCTGCAGCATCGAATTGGGGAATCCGGTCGCCCAGCCTCCTCTTCAGTTTGTCCTGCGGAAAGGCGGCTACGGCTTCGGCTTTGGCTATCAGATTGTCTGTTAATCCTGCTATTTCTTCATATTTCTTTGCCGGTAAGAGCTTGTGATAAATGATGTAAAGTGTCTGGTGGTATTCATCCAGTTCCCCGATTGCAGGGCGTATCACGCGCATCATCATTTCGAATTCACGGTGAAGCTTTTCAGCTGCCTCCAGCAGGGCCTCCTGATTGTTTTTTTCAGCTGCGGCGTAATAAGTTTCTGCAACTGCGTTCAGTTCATTCAACCGGGTTTTCCAGTCATCTTCACGTTCCCTGAGAATACCAGGCAGCTTTGCATTATTGATAGCTTTCACCGATACTTTGATCTGGGGTATAAAACCTTTGAGCGCCTCATAATCCTTTGCCGGATAGGCATTGTGCCACATCGGGTAAATCACCTCGTGAAAGGCGAACAATTCGGGTACTTCGGAGGTGATTTCCGTGGAATCAATCTTTTCCTGAGCAAAAGAAACGCATGTTAATGATAACATAATCAACGTGAACAGGAATGTAGACAGTTTTTTCATATTGTTTGATTTTTCGGGTAAATATCTATAGTGAGCTTCTTATTTCAATAACAATAATAAGATAATTGTCGCAATAAAAAAATGACTAAGAATCAGATCTGTTAAGCTTAAAAAGAAACACATGAATCTAATATTTTGCTAAATCAAAAAATGCCCAAGTGAATCAGTAAATAAAGATTATTTTTATCTAAAAACATAAGAACTATGCTTGTAAGAAGACCCACCCCCGAAGAAATCAAAACGGCCCAATCGTGGGGCACATGGAGTAAGGAACCATCTGAGTTCCCCTGGTCGTATGACTGTAAAGAAACCTGCTACATTCTTGAAGGGCAGGCCGTTGTTACGGGAAAAGACGGGAAAACCATCAGCTTTGGACCGGGTGACTGGGTGGAATTCGAAGAAGGACTGGAATGTACCTGGAAAATAAGCAAAACCATCCGAAAAAGGTATTTGATGGAATAGCTCCGGTTTTACCATCCAGGCAGGGAAGTCAACTTGCCTGTTCTATTTAAAGATCCTTTGTGCAAAATCGTGAAGCGACTTTCTCCAAACCTGCCATTCGTGGTCGCCGGGGAAGGAATTGAACTGCACATTGAGGCCTTTCTCCCGGAAAGTCTGAACGGCTTTTTTCGTATGTTCAAAACGTGGATCCTGCTCGCCAACTGAAATGTATAAAACCTTCAGCGATTTGTTGAAGGAAGATGAGTTGGTTAAAATTCCCGGAATAGCTGCCTCTGCATCAAATTGTTTCCCCTGCGGACTGGCGATGCCACCGAAGATGCCACTGCTGAATATCCCGACGTGTTTGAAAAATTCCGTATTTCTGAGCCCGGTATAAAATGCCTGTCCCCCACCCATGGAGAGGCCTGCAATGGCTCTGTTTTCGGCACCTGCCAATACCCTGTAATGCTTTTCAATAAAAGGAACAATATTG
>CAYVBH010000306.1:0-5039 GCA_964449015.1 uncultured Bacteroidales bacterium | reverse complement strand
TAAATATCTGAGATAATCAGCGAACCAATATTACAAAAAAAAAAGGATTGTAGCCGACACGAAAAATCATTTTTTTGCAAATCGCCTGACCGGCTCAACAAGCCCGTCCGTACTTTCTTTTTCTGATCCAGGTGAAGATAACACCGGCAAGTATTACAAACAGCGGAGGAATCAGGGTGTTGATCAATGTCCATCTCCTGTGGGTGCTTTTAATTTTGGCCTTATCCAGCAACCGCAGCTGGAAATCGCGTGAACGCAGCCTGATCAGTCCTTCATGACCTGTCATGTATTGTATCGCGTTCACGATCAATTCTTTATTGCCATAGGTTTGCTGTGTATAGCGGTCAAATCCCAGGGGTGTGATCATCATTCCGTTGGGGGTTGGTCTGTACTCATTCCGGATCATGTCGGCATCAGCAACCACCAATACCGAGGATCGGGTTCCGGTTTCCTTAAGACTCACCAGCGTATCGGGAAAAAGATCGGATGTGCTGCGATTCCTGAAAACGGATTCAAATTGGCCTTCAAGTAAAACAGCCACAGGCAGGAACGGTTCTGTAAACATTTCCGGCTTCAAAGGTATCCGCACCTCTTCGAGGCCGAGGATCATGGGTGCAGCAACCTTTCGCGAAGCCTGTGAGGTACTTAGAAGTGCCGTTTTTCTGATTTCTTTCCGGGCCTCAATGGTGTCGATACAGCCTGAAAATTCACTCCTGATCATGTTCAGGTTACGCGTAACCGGGTGCGAGGTCGGCGCATTCAGCAACGGAGAATAAAGCCAGGGTACAGGTCTGAAATCAGGAGGATTTCCGGCAAGGGCCAGGTTAACCGGGATCATGCTGCATTGTACATCCTGTACCAGGACAGGATTGATTCTCACCCCGTAACGAAAAAGCATGTCTTCAATATTCAGCATTTTGATCAGGGCAATGGTTGACCCTCCCTCTTTGATGCTGTCAAGGTTTGCATTCACCATGTCCACAAACCAGAGCACTCTGCCGCCGTTCATCAGATACTGATCAAGTACAAACTTGTCCTTTTCACTGAACGGCAGGGCAGGTCCGGCAATCACCACAGCCTCATACTGGTCGAGGATTCCCGGTGTGCCGTTGATCTTTCCCCGGTCGACCTGGAAATACCAACCCAGTTCGCGGGTAATGTCACCTACCTGGTATTCATTGTATTCTCCGTGTCCTTCAATGAAAGCAATTTTTTCAACACTTCCGGCTGAAAGCGAGCTGATGATCCGGATAAATTCAAACTCAAACGCCTGGATGGAATTGTTGATGTTTTCTTCAGCGCCGGCAACCGGATTGTTCTTCAACAGGTTGACAGGAATCTCAAGCCCTTTGTAGCAAACCAGAGCGCCCGGTATAACCAGCTTTTCCGATGTGCCGCCTTCCTTGTCTTTTGCCAGGATGTTGGTTGGTTTCAAACCCTTACCCATCAGTTCTTCCAGGTTCTTGTCAACGGCTTTGGAGTCTTTGCCTTTGAAAGGGTTAATTATTTCATATTTGAGGTTGCTGCCGGAAAAAACCTGGAATTCTTCAAGCGTTTCCCTAAGGCGCTGCTGCATCTTCCGGAACGGAATGTTCAGGTCACCGTCAAGGTATACTTTCACCACAACAACAGTATCCAATTCCCGGAGTGTTTTTTTGGTGAATTGTGACAGGGTATAACGTTTTTCGGATGTCAGGTCAATCCTGAAAAAATAAACAGAAAGCAGACAGGCTGCAGCAATCACCAGCATGAGTGAAAGCGTTAATCTGAGAAAGGGATTGCTTATTTTGAATGGTCTCTTCATAAAAAATATCCGCAAATTACTTTTTGCTGCATTCAATGCGCGTTTTGGTCATCAACAGGAACATGGCGATCAGTGCCAGAAAATAAACCACATCCCTGGAATCAATTACGCCGCGGCTCATGGAACGGTAATGTTCAATGATCCCGAGCGACTGAAGCACGTTTCCGGCTTTGCCCATGGTAAATATCTGTCCGGTTTGTTCAAAGCCATAACAAATAAAAAGGCTGATTACTGCTGCCAGCAGAAACGATATCACCGGGTTATCGGTAAGAGAAGAACAGAATATGCCGATGGCAGCATAGGCACAGGCTAACATAAGCAGGCCGGCATATGAACCCCAGGTGCCTCCCTGGTCAATATTTCCCACCGGATTTCCAAGAGAAACCACTGAATAATAATAAACTAGTGTGGGGATCAGGGCAAGGATGATGAGCACTGCCGATGCCAGGTATTTTGCCCCCGTGATCTGCATGGCTGTTAATGGTCGTGTCAGCAGCAACTCATAGGTTCCTGTTCGTTTTTCTTCTGAAAAGCTGCGCATGGTGATCGCCGGAATCAGTATCAGGAATACCCAGGGTGCCAGTGTGAAGAGAGAATCGAGGGTTGCATATCCCCCGTCGGGAATGTTCATGGGGCCTTCAAAAATCCACATGAAAAGGCTGTTGATCAGCAGGAAAAAGATAATTACCAGGTAACCGGTCAGTGAATTGAAAAAACTTTTGATTTCTTTGATAAACAGGGAATACATAATTTCTTTCTTCCGAATGGGTTTTTAATTGGCATTAGTTATGTTGAGATCATAGGTTCTCGAAAGGACCAGCGGAATGTCCAGGCTTCCTTTTTTGCAATGAGCGGTGATGACAATCTTCTGATTGAGCGTGCCTCCTGGTGGTACATTGAAATCAATTTTCGTCATCCCATATTGTGTGGCAAGCAGAAGAAGTTTGTCATTCAGGTACTTCCCGTCAGTCAATGACCCCTTGTAAAACTTTACCTTAAGATTGGGATCGGAAAGTTGAATATTCAGTATTACCTTGTTGGCCCGAGCCAGGTGATCTTCCTGGGTAATCAACAGCTTTGGATGATCTGTTATCAAAGATCCGTCATTCTTATATTCCTTCAGTCCGGTTCCAGGATAACCGTTCTTATAAGTAGCTTCAGCCATTATTTTCCCATCCTCGTAATAGTACTTCTGAATGCCGTTAATTACACCTTTAACATAAGGCGTAACACGGCATGGATTGCCGCTCTCCCAGTACCAGCTTTCGTCGCCTTCTTTGATTCCGTTTTTATAAACCAGGGTGGAGTTGATCTTACCGGTTTTGGGATAAAAATTCGTGGCCATTCCTTCCTTCACATTGTTGGTAAAGTTTACCTGTGAAAGCAACTGCCCATCACTGTTGTAATTTTTAGTCAAACCATGCCTCAGATTTCCTTTAGCCTCGGTTTCAGTTTTTATCTTCCCGTTGCTGTAATATTCTTTTATTACACGGATTTTAAGCGAGTCGGCAATGGTGTCACTTTTTTTGTCATGAATTCTTTCTGTCAGGCCTTTCCTGTCCTGTGTTCCGCAGGACATAACAAGCAAAGTTGCAAGAAAAAGGACACTTAATGTTAATTTCATTTTTGTGAGGCTGTGTTCGGCATGACAAATTTAAAAAAAAACCGATACCAAAACAGAGTGCTGAGTGTGAATATTCTTGTAAAAGTCAACGCAAAGGTATTTCCATTATCTTTGCGCTTCATCTGCTAAAAATGGGCCGTTCAAAAAGTAAACCGGTAATTGAGAAACTGCTGATTGACAATATTGCTGCAGAAGGCAAGGCAATCGGACATATGGAAGGCGTTGTGGTATTCGTTTCCAACTGTGTGCCGGGAGATGTTGTCGATGTTCAGGTTGTCCGCAAAAGAAAGCGTTTTATGGAAGGCTATCCGGTTCATTTTCATCAGTATTCACAAAATCGGAGCGAGCCGTTTTGCGAGCATTTCGGACAATGTGGCGGCTGTAAGTGGCAGCATTTGCCCTATTCAGAACAACTGAAATTCAAACACCGCCAGGTTACCGATGCATTTGAACGTATTGGCAAGGTATTGGCTGATGAGGTTTTGCCCATATTACCATCTGATAAGCAACGTTATTACCGGAATAAGCTTGAGTTCACCTTTTCAGCGAACAGATGGCTTACTCCGGATGAAATCAAGTCGGATGATCAGAATCTGGAAAGAAGGGGGCTGGGCTTTCATGTGCCGGGCAAATTCGATAAGGTACTGGATATAGCAGCATGTTATCTGCAGCCGGAACTTTCAAATCACATCCGGAACTATGTTAGGACCTATGCATTTGAGCACAACCTGGAATTCTTCGACCTGATCCGCCAGGAAGGACTGCTGAGAAACATGATTGTGCGCAATAACCTGGCCGGTGAATGGATGGTGATCTTTTCATTTTTCAGGAATGACCAGGATCTGATTGTCCCGCTGATGGATGCTGTGGCTTCGCAATTTCCGCAAATCACTGCGTTGCTGTTTGTGATCAATTCAAAGGCCAATGACACCATTACCGATCTTCCGGTTCACCTGTTCAAAGGTAACGACCACCTTCTGGAGAAAATGGAGGACCTGGTCTTCAGTATTTCACCCAAATCATTTTTTCAGACCAATACCGAACAGGCGCATCGCCTTTATAGTGTTACCCGCGATTTTGCCGGTCTGAAAGGCAGTGAGACTGTTTACGACTTGTATACCGGCACAGGTACCATTGCCTTGTTTCTGGCAAACAGGTGCAGCAAGGTTGTGGGTTTGGAATATGTTCCTGAAGCCATTGAAGATGCTAAGAAAAATGCCGGACTGAATGGCATTGAGAATGCCTCTTTTTATGCGGGTGACATTCGCGAACTGCTCAATGAATCATTTATTGAAGAAAACGGAAGGCCTGATGTGATCATCACCGACCCTCCCAGAACGGGCATGCATGCCGATGTGGTTGAGGCCATTCTGGCTGCCCGCCCCGTACGTATTGTGTATGTGAGTTGCAATCCTGCCACCCAGGCAAGGGATGTTTCACTGCTTGCTGGCAGTTACCGGCTTTTGAAAATTCAACCGGTAGATATGTTTCCATTCACACATCATGTTGAGAATGTGGCCTTGCTTGAATTAGTTGATTGCTGTTCATAAATGCTGCCTGTTTTACAGGTTTTTTTGCTATATTGGTGTGACAAATCAGATCTGCCATGGG
>CAYVBH010000305.1:0-5043 GCA_964449015.1 uncultured Bacteroidales bacterium | reverse complement strand
TCATCAACCTTTTGCCTGCCGGGTGCAAACAAACAGTGTTCTTTGACCAGGTTCCGCACCAGGTCAAATCCGGTTTTGCTTTCAAATGATTGCGGATAGATCAAAGGTTATCAGTTTTTCATTGCAAAAATAACTTAAAAACAAGGGCTTTTCCAACTGGTTGCGAATAAATTCCCTGGCTTTCGCGCTGCTGGCAGAATCTACATTAACTTCATGGTATTACAGGGTAATAATGTATCTTTGCGCGAATTTTGAAACCATAGGTTTTTGTTCAACAAATGAAATACCATATCTTGACGCTGGGCTGCCAGATGAACAGGTCAGACAGCGAACGTGTGCGGACTGTGATTGAGGGGATGGGCTACCAATGGACCGATAACGAGGAGGAGGCTGCCCTGCTGGGAGTTATTGCCTGTTCCGTACGGCAGAAATCAATCGACAAAGTATATTCCAGAATTGCCCGGTGGAACCGGCAGAAGAACAAACGCAACCTGTTGACTTTCGTTTCGGGTTGTGTCTTACCGGCTGACCGGGAGAAATTCCTCAGATTGTTTGATTTTGTTTTTACCATGGCCGAATTGCCTGGCTTCCCCGATATGATTCGGCAATATGGTGTCCCGACCCTCATTGAGGCAAAGGCGCCAAAAGCAGCAGCGGCAGTGGCAGCAGCAGGGGCAGACCCACGTGTCTGCCCTGATCCATGTGTAACCCTACCCAAAGAAAAAATCCGTGAGTTCTGGATGGTTCATCCTTCTTACGTTTCGGAATATGAAGCATTCATTCCCATACAAAATGGTTGCGACAAGTTTTGCACCTATTGTGCCGTACCTTATACCCGGGGTCGCGAAATATCCAGGCCTTCCGGGGAAATTCTGGATGAGCTGAAACAATTGATCGGACAAGGCTTTAAATCAATCACCTTACTGGGACAGAATGTGAATTCATACGGATTGGATAAGCAGGGCACTGAATTATCCTTTCCGGGCCTGCTGAAAGCTATCGGAGAATTCGGCAAGACCTCCGGAAAAGAGTTCTGGGTGTATTTTACTTCGCCTCATCCGCGCGACATGCATGATGAGGTACTGCATACCATTGCGCAATACGACTGCCTGGCGAAGCAAATTCATCTTCCTTTGCAGTCGGGTGACAACAATGTGCTGAAAAGAATGAACCGCCGGCATACCCTGGCTGATTATGGGCGTATTGTTGATTCGATTCGCCGGATCCTGCCCGGAGCTACCCTGTTTACTGATATCATCGTGGGCTTTACCGGAGAAACTGAAGAAGAATTTGAGAACTCCCGGAAAGCCATGGAGCAGTTCAGATATAACATGGCCTATATTGCCGTTTACTCTCCCCGGCCCGGCGCCGCCAGTGCCAAATGGGACGATGATGTTCCGTTGCAGGTTAAAAAAGAACGCCTTCACAGGCTGACAGACGAGCTCACCCGGCATACCCTGGGTTACAACAAGGCGCTGATCGGGAAAAGAATACGGGTGCTGGTGACGGGGCACGATCGCAAGCCGGGCTATTTTTCAGGAATTACCGAGGGCCGGATTGTGGTAAGGTTTGCCTCGGAGAACCACATGTCACCCGGAACTTTTATCTGGCTCGATATTACTTCTGCAGCACCTTATTCGATCGAAGGCACATTGGTTAAAGAAACTGTTGCAGCTCACCCGGAATCATGAAACGAAAAGTGGCTTTCAAAACACTTGGCTGCCGGCTCAACCAGTTTGAAACCGATGCTGTGGTGACTGACTTCTTCAGATCGGGATACGAAATCGTCCGTTTCACAGATCGGGCAGATGTTTATGTGATCAATACCTGCACAGTTACCAATCAGGGTGATCACAAATCGAAAACAGCCATCAACCAGGCTATACGGAACGCCGGAGGAGGGCTTGTTGTAGTAACCGGTTGCATGGCCGAAAGTCAGGAAAGCTATCTGAAAGAAAGGGGCGATATTGCTTATGTAGTTGACAACAGGCATAAAAGTCGCATTTTACCGCTTGTGGAAGCACATTTCAATGGAGAGATCATTGCCCCCGAACAGCTTGAATCAGATGTTTTTAGTTTTTCAGTTACTGAGAAAAGTTTGCATACCCGGAGCATGATCAAGATCCAGGATGGATGCGACAATTTTTGCACCTTCTGCATTGTGCCCATGGTCAGGGGCAGGGCCGTCAGCCGGCCGGTATCCAAAATCATTGAGAATATCCATGAAGTGATCCGGTTGGGCTATAAGGAAATAGTGCTCACCGGGGTCAATATCTGCCGGTATGATTATGAAGGTGTTGATTTCACCCGGTTACTGGGAAAAATTCTGGACATCAGCGGTGATTTCAGGATAAGGATATCCTCCATTGAACCTGAGGGTTATGGAGCGGCATTCTTCGAACTCTTCAACAATCCGAAATTGTGCCCAAACCTGCACTTGTGCCTGCAAAGCGGTTCCGACAGGATTCTGGCGGAAATGCGGAGGACTTACAGGCTTGCGTCTTACATGATGATTGTTGAGGAACTCAGAAAGCGGATCCCACTGTTCAACTTCACCACCGACATCATGGTGGGCTTTCCCGGTGAAACGGAAGCAGACTTTCGGGAAACCTGCCAAGTGATCAAACAGGCAGGGTTCAGTCATGTACACACCTTCAAGTACTCGGTGCGTAAAGGCACACGTGCTGAACTCATGCCCGATCATATACCGGAACCGGTAAAACAGGAGCGCAGCCTGATTGTCCGTCAACTGGCTGATGAAAATAAACAAGCTTACAGAAAGTCATTTATCGGAAAGCAGCAAACCGTACTGGTGGAAAAAGTGAGCAAAAACGGTATGGCACATGGCTACGGCCAGCATTATGTTCCGGTTGAATTTAAGGCATCGCAACCGGGAAATAATTATTTCGAAACAGTAACCATCAACAGCGTTGCCCCCGAATCACATGATTTTGTGTTGAAAGGAAGGTAATATAGGGTTTCACCCCCCTCAACGGGTCATATTATGCATTGATGTTTTTTCACAGGTAGGACAGCACTTTTTTCTGATTTTGTGAAATTTATGCAGCATTTTTATTGAACAGACGTATGTAGTGTATCCTTTTTCCAATTTCCCTGTCGACTTGATCAAATAAATAATTTGTAAAACTGATTTGATGAGATTGTTTCTGATTCTTGTACTGCTGATTCCTGCAGTAATTCTCAATGCCCAGCAAAAAAAGACTGTGCAGGCTTTTTATGTCACCGAACCCATTACTATCGACGGAATTCTGGATGAGCCGGCTTATTCACAAGCCCTTCCGGCAAAAGATTTTGTCCAGTTGCAGCCGTATAATGGCAGACCCTCATACCGCCCAACCGAGGTATACTTCCTCTATGATCAGACAGCCATATATGTAGGCGGCATTATGCATGATGATCCCGACAGTATTTACAACTTTCTTTCCGAAAGAGACAATATAGGCCGGTCTGACTACTTTGGTGTTTACTTCGACCCATACAACCAGGGTCAGTTGGCCTACGGCTTTTTTATCACACCGGCGGGCGTTCAAACCGATATCAAAGCCATAAAAACCAATGGAGATAATGAAGATGGCAGCTGGGATGCAGTTTGGCAAAGTAAAACCCGGGTAACCGATAACGGGTGGGTTGTAGAGCTGAAGATTCCCTATTCATCCCTGCGTTTTCCGGAAAATGGTAACGGAACCTGGGGAATGAACATGTTCAGAAATATCCGCCGGCACAATTCAAACAATTCCTGGAATTTTATCGACCGCGAGGTGTCGGGATTCATTCACCAGGAAGGTGAACTTACCGGTATTAAGGATATCCGGCCTCCGGTGCGACTTTCGGTAAGTCCTTATGCTGCGGCATATACTGAATTCAAGACTGGCAAGTCAAAGCCCGATTTCACTTACAAGGGTGGAATGGACCTGAAATATGGTCTCAGCGAAAGTTTCACGCTCGACATGATGCTGGTTCCCGATTTTGGCCAAATTCAATCAGATGACAAGCAGTTGAACCTCTCCCCCTATGAACTGTTCTATTCCGAGAAAAGGCAGTTCTTTACCGAGGGCACCGAACTGTTTGACCGTGGCGGAATCTTTTATTCAAGAAGGATTGGCGCCAGTCCGAAGTTTTCAGGCAGAATCGATGACGAAAAAGACGACCGCGAAAAAGTGGATTATAATCCTACGGAAACACAGCTTTTGAATGCTACCAAGGTTTCGGGAAGAACTACAAAAGGGTGGGGACTTGGAATGCTGAATGCCATGTCACTGACTTCAAATGCTGAATTGAAAGATACGCTTACCGGCGAGAAACGCGATGTACTGATACAGCCTTTCACCAATTACAATGTGGCGGTGATCGACAAGTCCCTAAAAAACAACTCCTACATCAGCCTCATCAACACCAACATGTTTATGGCGAATGATCCTTTTCGTGCCAATGTGACTGCCACCGATTTTCAGATCAGGAACAAGAAGAAGACATACGCGGTAAATGGCAAAGGTGGCTATAGTACCCGTACGAATAGTGAACATGAAACCGGATACTTTGCCGACCTGGGTTTTGATAAGAACAGCGGAAAGCTCCAGTATGGATTCTCACAGAGTGTCATTTCCGATAAATACAATCCGAACGACCTGGGTTACCTGCGCCGGAACAATGAGCTGGAAACCGAGGCATACATTTATTATGGAATCCTTGAGCCATTTGGGATTTTCAGACAGCTGAGCGGCAACATCTGGTATAACCACAACCGCATGTATGAACCCTGGGCAGTATCGGGAAATGCAATCGGAATTCATTATTACAACGAGTTTAAAAACAATTATGGTTTCGAAGTAGGTTTCAATGTTAACGGTACTAATCGTGATTACTATGTGACCCGGGTTGCAGGCAGATACTTCAAAGAACCCTGGAATTACGAGTATTATTTCTGGGGTTATACCAGCGGTACAAAGCCGGTAATTTTCCAACTTGGATTTGATGTGGCCAGGCAGCCCGATACCGATCAGCGATACAGAAACGCAAATGTTT
>CAYVBH010000304.1:0-5059 GCA_964449015.1 uncultured Bacteroidales bacterium | reverse complement strand
CAAAAACTGCATTGATCATGAGCATGGTGGATGAGATAAAAATCGCACTGCGTAATGGCAATATCCTATACCGGTTGATTTTTATCAATGTGGCTGTATTTCTAATACTTGGATTTGTAAAGGTGTTCATGCGGTTGCTTATTCCGGGGATGTCACTTGCGGAGTTGCGATATGCTTTTGACACCGATGTAATGAAATACTTCATGATACCCAGCCTGCCCGGGGAACTGCTGCGCCGGCCATGGACTATTGTCACCTACATGTTCGCCCATACCAATTTGTGGCACATTCTGTTCAACATGCTGGTACTATACTGGTTCGGGCAAATCTTCCTGCAATACCTGACAGCAAAGCAATTATTGACAACCTATATCCTCGGCGGACTTGCCGGAGCTTTATTATATATCGTATTTGTGAACACCTTTCCGGGATTGAGTGAATATCTGGGAGGGTCAATGCTTGGGGCCTCTGCATCCATTATGGCCTTAGTGCTGGCCATTGCTGTATATGTGCCAAATTACACACTTCATATGCTTTTTCTCGGGCCGGTAAAGCTCAAGTACATCGCAATGGCTTTTGTGGCTATTGATGTGCTGATGATTGCCTCGGAAAATGCAGGTGGCAACATAGCCCACCTGGGAGGCGCAGCTTATGGCTATTTTTTCATCAGCCGGTTTAAGAAAGGGCTCGACATTGGCAATTGGCTGAACAAACTTTTTGATCTGATTGCATCGTTATTTAAACGCCGTCCGAAACTCAATGTAACCTACCGGAAACCAGCCCGGCACGTAAGCGATGAGGAGTTTAACCGCCAGAAAGTAGCACAGCAAAAGGAAATCGACCGGATTTTGGACAAAATTGCAAAGGCGGGTTATGAAAGCCTCACCAAAGATGAAAAAGAAACCCTGTTTAAAATGAGCAACAAGAATTAGCTGCATCATCCCTAAACCTGTCAAAACCCCGACCGTTGAGAAAATTCATCCGCAATACGTTACTCGTTGTTAATGCCATATTGGCCTTGCTGTTGATGATCATTTACTTGGCTGTTCATATCAGTCCGGCTACAACCTGGATATTCGCTTTTATTACATTGTCGTATCCCTTTGTTCTGGCACTGAACATAGCATTTGTAATATTCTGGCTGGTGTTCAGAAAATGGTATTTTGTCATTTCGCTGCTATGTATCCTGTTGGGGTTAAATTTCTTTAAAAGATACTTCCAGGTGCAGTTTCGGAAACCCGACCAGGTTGCTTTAGAAAACACCATTAAAGTTCTTACTTATAACGTGAGGCTATTCAATTATTATCAGTGGGATAAGGATACGGCAGCCTGGAGCAGAATTATTGATTATATTCATACAGAGGATCCTGATATCGTCTGTTTTCAGGAATTCATCACGCTTCCCGGCACACATCATGACCTGACCAGCCTTAAAAAAGCTCTTGTTCCGCTCACCTATTCTCATGTGTACTATACCGATAATGTGCCCCGGAAATTGAATTTCGGTATGGCTACATTCAGTAAATATCCAATCGTCAGAAAGAAGATGATCGACTTTAAAGAATCACTGAACGGAGCCATTAGTTCGGATATTGTTATCAGAAATGATACCATACGTGTATTTAACTGCCATCTGCAGTCGATCCGCCTGCGGAATGATTATAACGACCTGCTGGACAGCCTGCTCTTTAATTACAGCGACGAAAAACTGGATGAGCTGAAGGATCTTTCAGTGCGGATGAGACAGGCCTATATACAGCGGGCCGAACAGGTAGATACCCTTGCGGGGTATATCAACTCATCGCTTTTTCCGGTAATCGTTTGCGGCGATTTTAATGACACCCCTGTATCCTATACCTACAACAAGCTTAAACGGAATCTCAGTGATGCTTTTGTTCAATCGGGGTCAGGTATCGGCAACACATTCAGGGGCAATTTCCCTTACGTGCGGATTGATTATGTGCTTTACAGCGAGCCGTTCCGGTCACATCATTATCATACCGAAAGGATCAACTGGTCAGATCACTACCCTGTGATCACCAGCTTCACTATGAACGAAAAGGCAGATTCAGCAAATCTACGTTCCCTCCCGACAAAATAATTCCTACCCGCTTCCCCTGAAACAGTTTCCTGTTTTCATACAGGGCGGCAAAGGCAACTGCAGAAGAAGGTTCAACGATGATTTTCATCCGCTGCCAGATCAGCAGCATGGCTTTGATGATTGCTTCTTCGGAAACTATAAGGATATCATCTACATTTTCCCTCACAATGGTAAATGTAAGCTCACTCATTGCGGTAAGCAAGCCATCGGCAATGGTATTGGGTTTTAAAGGTGGTTGAAGAACTCCCGATTTGAGTGATCTGTAAGCATCATCAGCATTCAAAGGCTCACATCCATATACTTTGATTTCCGGATTCATTGCCTTTGCACTAATTGAAGATCCCGACAACAACCCCCCTCCTCCAACCGGCGCCAATAAACAATCGATCGGGGTAATATCCTCCAACAATTCTTTGGCGGCTGTTCCCTGCCCACATATCACCCGGAAGTTATCATAGGGGTGAATCACAACTGCCCTGGTTTTTTCAATAATTTTATCCAGGGTGTCTTCTCTGCTTTTCAATGTCGCCTCGCAAAAGGTTATTTCTGCACCATAATGCCTCACCGCTTCAACCTTGGGCAAAGGTGCCGTTTCAGGCATAACCACATGACAGGGTATTCCCCTTTTCCGGGCTGCCAGTGCCAGGGCGGCTGCGTGGTTTCCTGAGGAATGGGTTGCCACGCCCTGCTTTGCTTCATCATCGGTTAATGACAATACGGCATTGGTGGCGCCCCTGTACTTGAATGCCCCCACTTTCTGAAAATTTTCACATTTAAAAAAAATGGAAATGCCGGTCATCTCATTCAAATCAGCAGATGTCATAACCGGAGTCCGGTGTACATAGGGGGCAATCCGTTCATGGGCCTGCCGGATGTCAGCAAATGTGGGTATCGGGCGCATATTGAACTGCTTTTTATACTCAGGAGAGTGTATCCATCTGATCATCAACCAGGTTTACCGGATTCTTCATCAGCTCCTCGTCCTTCAGTTTCCTTTTGTACATTTCATATTTCAGGGCAATCCGGGTTCTTAGTTCGTATTCATCCACTTCAAGCAGGTATTTATCGGGGAAATCACAAAACACCATGAATGCGATGATTTCATCATCATCCGCAATTCCGGTTACCGACCTGATCACCTTGGGATTGAATTTCTGGTAAATCTGATCACGGATCTGTTCCTTTTTAACAATCTTGCCCAGTTTGATACGTTCTTTTTCCTCGGGCGTGAGAATGGGTATAGACGCAAAGGTTATCCCGTCGAGTTTCTTTTCAGCCTGAGCCTTTTCGAAGGCCTCAACAGCCACATTCCTGGAAGCTTCAGCCATTTGCTTATTCAATGCTTCAGTAGGTGTTTTGGGCTGTTCGAGATTCAGGAAACGTTGTTTGAACTGGTCATAAGTTCCGTAGCCCACAATTTTTGCCTCTGCAATACCATAGGCCTGCTGTTTGAGTGTCAGCTCGGGCGAATGATGCGGATCTACCATTTCAGGCAGTACAACTACTTTTTTATAGAAATAACCAAGCCCGTATAATACCAGTGTATCTCCGGCACCGGCCCCGAGTGTAAAGTCACCTGAAATGTTGCAGTAAGTATTTAGCTTCCGACTGTAATTCTGAATATAGGCATACTCAACAGGTTTGCCTGTAGACTCATCCACCACCTTTCCTTTCAATACTCCCCGATCCTGTGAATAAGCATCAGTTGCTGCCGGAAGCAATACAATAGCCAGGATAACTGAAAAAAGGCTGCTTCTATACATCATTTTACCGTTGCTCAACAAATTTACCCATTTGTTGCAAACCAGATGTAGGGCTGAGGTTAAAAATTGTTAAGTAACTCCATTTGAAGCCGTTTACTGATCATATTTCATTATAATTGCCCTAATGGGCATTCTTTATCACTAATCTCATCCGATTTTATGTCTTTCGGAATTGCCGGAATTTGTAACTTTGTCAGGCAAAAAATCCATTTCAGCAAGCTTTCATTTGGATACATTGATTCTGAGTCAGCTGAAGACATTACGAGAAGATTTAAAGTATTCTGGTTTTTAAAAGAAATGGGTGATCATATGATGAACAGTCAGCAATATATACAGGATATCAGGGCTTTTTGCGTGGCAAATGCCAGTGAGGCCAATGCCGAAAAATATAGCAGGTATTTTAAAGAAGGGCTGTATAACGGATATGGGCTTTCAGCCCCCATGATGTATGAAAAAGCGAAGGAAATCCTTGCCAAAGAAGGTTTGACACTTCAGGTGGTAATGGAAGCCGCTCCCGAAATCATCAGGGTAGGAAAAAGTGAGGAGATCAGCATCATGATGTTGACTGTGCGGGGATTAAGAAAGCATTTCACAAAAGATAGTTTCTCGCTTATAGAAAAATGGTTTGCCATTGGGATTGATAACTGGGCACATGCCGATACACTTGGCGGGATGCTCATTCCCGAATTCTTGTCGAAAGGAATCATTGGAATTGAAGATTTAAGAACGTGGCTCACTGCAACAAATAAATACCAACGCAGGTGTGTGCCGGTGACACTGATCAAAACCCTCAAAACAACTCATAGCTACAAGGAACTTTTCCGGTTTATCGAATGCCTGATGACCGACCCCGAGCGTGAAGTGCATCAGGGAACAGGATGGTTTCTGCGCGAGGCCTGGAAGAAGAAGCCCGAAGAAACGGAAACCTTTTTAATGAAATGGAAGGATACGGCGCCCCGCCTAATTTTCCAATATGCCACCGAGAAAATGACCACTGCCGGCAAAGCTGCTTTCAGAAGAAAAAGAAAATAAAAAAGGAAGGTAGCATGCAACCAGGCAGCGACAAACATTTCAACCGGGGTATTCTGTTGGCAGTCATCATGCTTTCTTCATTTTTCAACCCTTTCATGGGATCAGCAGTGAATATTGCGCTTCCCAGTATTAGCAATGATCTTTCGATGAACGCAATTCAGCT
>CAYVBH010000303.1:0-5071 GCA_964449015.1 uncultured Bacteroidales bacterium | reverse complement strand
TCCCGGTCATGCAGGAAGAAATCTTCGGGCCCGTATTACCCGTGATGACTTTTGAGCATATCGGTGAAGTAGTTGACTATGTTAACAGTCATGAAAAGCCGCTTGCATTTTATTATTTTGGCAAGAACAAAACAGCCAAAGAAGTTTTGAATAGAACCACATCAGGAGGGGGTTGCATCAACGATACGCTGCTGCACATCGTTAATCACCACATGCCCTTCGGAGGTGTGGGCAATAGTGGCATGGGGAAATATCATGGCAAATATAGCTTTGAGGCATTCAGCAATGCACGAGCCATGGTTTATACACCGGCATGGATTGAACTGCCTTTAAAGTACCCGCCGTATAAGTATTTCAAATGGATAAAAAGAATTCTGTAATCTTAGGTCTGAGATTTAACTATTGCGCATGATACCAACAAGAACATTTGATTATCTTGAAGTCCTCAAAGCCAATTTTCCCAAGGATGACATCTTTGCCAAGGTAGTTAATAGTAACTGGGTGAAGTACAGTGTCGACGATTACATTGAAGCTTCCTGGAACGTAGCTTCCGGTTTGCTGGCAAAAGGATTTCAACCGCAAGACAAGGTGGCCGTTGTTTGCAACAACTGTCCCGAATGGAATTTTATGGACATGGGTTGCACACTGGCCCGGCTGATTATGGTTCCGGTGTACCAGACCTTAGGCCCCGGCGAGTTCCTTCATGTATTCAATCACAGTGATTCGAAACTGATTGTTGTCGGCAATAAACTGTTGTATGACAAGTTGTCGCCGATATTAGCGCAAATGGATCATCCCGCTGAAATGATTACCATTGACAATTGCGGTTGCGGGTTTTGTTTTGACGATCTTATTGCTCTGGGCAGGAGTAACCGGGTGCGGTTCAATATGCAGATTACTCAAAATGTCAAGGAAGTATCACCGGATGAAGTAGCCACCATCATATACACTTCAGGTACAACAGGCGCTTCCAAGGGTGTTATGCTCACTCACGGCAATCTCACCTTTGATTCGCGTGCTCATGCCTTATTGCAGACTGCCAATTCGCAGCACAAGATGCTGAGCTTTCTACCCCTCTGCCATGCCTATGAAAGAACCATGAATTATGAGTTCCAGCAGCTGGGGATCAGCATTTATTATGCCGAGAGCATGCAGACCATTCAAAGAGATCATGCCAGTTTTCAGGGCGATGGATTTTGCGCGGTACCAAGGGTGCTCGAAATGATGTACTCAAAGCTGGAAAGTGCCGGCAATAACCTGAAGGGGATCAAAAAGAACATTTACAAATGGGCCTGGCATTTCGGCAACAACTTCGACAATGCGCGGAAGGACTGGTTCTACCGGTTCAGACACCGATTAGCCGACAAACTGGTTTTCAGCAAATGGCGTGGTGCATTCGGCGGACATGAACTGTGGGTGGTCACCGGTGGAGCATCGATACGGCCCAACATCATCAGGCTGTTTACAGCTGCCAAACTGCATTTATACCAGGGTTACGGCATGACAGAAACTTCACCCGTGATATCCGTGAATCCGCCTGCCAACAACCAATTGGGAACCAACGGACCACCTATTGCCGGAACCGAATTGAAATTTGCTGACGACGGGGAGATCCTGGTGCGCGGTCCCCATGTGATGAAGGGTTATTATAAGGATGAGCAGGCAACCCGTGAGATCATTGATGTCGACGGCTGGTTACACACAGGCGATATCGGGTACCTGAAAGACGGGAAGTACCTGATGATCACCGACCGGAAGAAGGAGATATTCAAACTCTCATCGGGCAAGTATATTGCCCCACAGGTACTCGAGAACAAGATCCGTGAGTCCTCCTTCTTTGAAAACGGATTTGTTTTTGGCGCAGATCAGAATTTTGCCTCCGCCGTTATATTGCCCAAAATGGATACGTTGCGGCAGTGGTGCTCCAAAAAAGGCATCCTCACTGATGTCAGCAATGAGGGGCTCATTTCAGATCCCCAGGTAGTGGATCTGTTGAACAAGGAAGTGGGTAAGGTAAACAAAACCCTGGCTGATTATGAGCGGATCCGGAAATGGGTGTTCTCAGCCGATACCTGGACCGTGGACAACGGCATGCTTTCTCAGACGCTGAAACCCAAGAGGGCGGTAATTCTTGCGAGGTACAAGGCATTTGCCGAGGAGGCTTACCGGTAATCCGAAAATCAACTGAAATAAAAAAGCCACCCGAAATGGTAGCTTTTAATTAGCGGGGGCAGGAATTATGATTTCATAGAATCATTTTTCCATGACAACGCATTGTCGTGTATATATTGTTGAATTCTGACATATTCAAATTCATCCCGAATAATGTGGTCATGAAATCGCGATTGTCAGCGCGTTTTCATGACCACGCCAACAAACATAGACCAGATGTATATTTGAAATAACGGTGCATCAGCAAATGGGGCAACTGTTGTATGACCATTTACCACAAGGACACAGTATGAATATTTGTTTTTTGTGATCAAACAGTTTTTTTTATAGCAAACTTAGTGTATCTTTGCCCTCCTAATATTGCGGGGTGGCCCCGCAGATGATGCGGGGCATTGGGCCATAATCCAAAGTCCCAACTTGAAGGAAATGATTTCGAAAAATATATTGCGGGGTGGAGCAGTTGGTAGCTCGTTGGGCTCATAACCCAAAGGTCGTAGGTTCAAGTCCTGCCCCCGCTACTCAAAGCCACCGTTTCCGGTGGCTTTTTCGTTTTTGGCAAAAGTGCTTCCGCTGATCGGAGGTGAGTTCAGGCTGAATACTAAAGAAATGCTTTTCTGCTTTCAAGAATGTACAGCAGGCAGGACTATCGAAATATGACCAGTAGCTGCAGTGGCAGCAACAAATGCGGTTTAGGACCTTAAAGCGGGGTTGCAATAATAAGCATCTCCGCCAATTTCCTCCGGTCGACCTTCATGGACTCGTTTCGGGGGAAATGCTCCACACAGTATATTTCTTTTGGCCGCCAGTAGCGCGGCAGGAAATTATCGAAATCGGCTTTCAAGGTTGGCAGGGAATCCGGAGCTTGTTCATTTTCAAAAACGAAAACCAGCTTTTGTCCCAGCCGGTTGTCGGGCAGCCCGATTGCCAGGCAGGTGAGTAATGTTCTCGAATGAATCAGGGCTTCCACTTCTTCGGGAACGATTTTCACGCCGCCCGAATTGATCAGGTTGTCGTAACGTCCCAACCAGTTGAATGATCCGGGTTCTGTAAAGGCAACCAGGTCATTAGTAATCACTTTGTTAGGCAGGTAATCTGCTTCAATGATCAGGCATCCCCTTTCATCTGTGGTGAGCGTGATTCCGGGTAGCGCCTGATAGTTTTGCTGGGGAAAGGGTCCGTTCAGCCTTCTCAATGCAATATGGGAACTGGTTTCGGCCATTCCATAAGTAGCATATACTTCCGTAGCAAGTTCATGAACATGTTTTTCAAGTTCTGCACTGATTTCGCTGCCTCCGACAATCAACTTTCTCACTCGGTCCAGGGTATTGCCGCAATTGGTCAGGTTCATCACCTGCAGGGGAACCATGGCGCAAAAATCAATTCGGGAATGCTCCGTCAGGTCAGGCATGCTTTTGGGTTCAGTCAACAGCAGGTTCAGGCCGCCTACAAAACATCTGACTACCATCATCTTGCCGGCAATATAGTCTACAGGCATGCAGAGTAGGGTGGTCTGCCCTTTTCCCAGGTTCAGGTAGCGGCAGGTATTCAGTGCAGAATGCATCATGGCATTTTTGAGCAGCTTGATTTCTTTGGTCTTCCCGGTTGTTCCGGATGAATATTGTTGTATATATTCGCTGTCGCTCAGCCAATTGATAATAAACCGGTAAACTTCCCTTTCCCAGGCATGGGTTGAGGATGACACAATCTTCTCAGTGGCGAATGCCAATAGTTCTTTGTAAGTATAGGGTTGGTGATTGATGGTTAGGTTGCGCTGCCAGGGTTTCATATGTATCATTCGGGTACAAATGCTGATAAATCCCACTTCCTGTCCGGATCGAAATACAATCTTTCACCATGCAGGTAAAGCGGAGACGGAATGTTGTTGTTATAAAGAGAGCCGGTACTGAGGCCGTGAAAAATCGGGTTTTGCAGGGTGTAGGTCCACTGCGCAATGGCGTTCAGTCCGATATTGGTTTCCAGTGATGAAGTAATCCACCAGCCTGTATTGTGTTCATCGGCCAGACTGATCCATTCCCTGCATGAAACAAGACCGCCCAGCAGACCCGGTTTAAGCACCAGGTAATGAGGACGGATGGTTTCAACGAGCTTTCGCTTAGCTGCGCTGGTATGTTTACCGATGAGTTCTTCGTCGAGTGCAATAGGCACAGGTGATGTTTCACATAACCGAGCCATTTCTTCGGTGTGACCGGCTGCAAGGGGTTGTTCAATACTGTGCAGATCGTAGTCCGACAATATTTTAATCATCTCGAGAGCTTCACCGGGATGAAAAGCACCATTGGCATCCACACGAATTTCAATTTCTTCTGAATCAAAGCGGTTCCGGATGAATTTAAGCACTTCGAGTTCCTCATGCAGGTCGAGTGCACCAATTTTCATTTTCAGGCAGGTGAAACCATCATTCACTTTCATCTGGATCTGCCTGATCATTTCTTCCCGGTTGTCCATCCAGATAAGTCCGTTAATGCCCAGCGAATCTTTTCCTTCAGTAAAACGGGAAGGAAAAAGTATTTTGGATCCGTTTACCCGGAAATCCTTCCATGCTGTTTCCAGTGCAAAAGTAATTGAAGGCCAATCAGTCAGACTGATATCGGAATAGTATTCGCCTTGGTTGATCCGGTTGACAGTTTCTTCAAGTTTTTCTTTGAAACCTTTTACATCGTCGTGGCTGAGGCCCGGGAATAGCGAACATTCGCCAATACCGGCGACAGAAGGGTCATTGGCATAATAAATAACAATGAAATTAACCTCTTTTTTCAGATAGCTTCCGCGTGAAGTTGTTGCAGGACGCTGAAATCGAAATTCCCGCCGGATAATTTTCGCTTTGATCATTTGAGTATCAGCCCCAGTCCGAAAGTTAGTGAAAAAGCAAAGGTGTTGA
>CAYVBH010000302.1:0-5089 GCA_964449015.1 uncultured Bacteroidales bacterium | reverse complement strand
ATATCAAATACAAGGCTTATTATTTGCGTGCCCAGGAAAAGATCAAAGAACTGGAACACAAAAGCAGCAACTAAGAAGACAGAATTAATTCTGTCTTTTTTTTATTAATTTTCGCCCTGTAAAAGGATCCTATGGAAGAAATGAATGAAAATCCAGTTGGCATTTCGGAATCCCAATCGCTACCCTCCTCCGGTATGATCAACCGGTACCTGAAAAAAGCCCTTGTTGTTTTAAAATGGGCTGCCCTGGGTTTTTTCGCATCTACTTTTTTAGCTGTTGTTTTGTTTTCTTTCATCAATCCGCCGCTCACACCGCTCATGCTAAAGCGTGCCTTCCTCAAAAAAAGCGACGGAACAAGGGTAGGTATTCATAAAGACTGGGTATCCTATAAAAACATTTCCCCTAATATGATCCGGGCTGTTGTGGCCTCTGAGGACAACCGTTTCCTGGACCACTGGGGCATTGATGTGGAAGCTGTGCAGAAAGCTGTGGATTACAACAAGCGGCACCGGCGCAAGCGTGGTGCCAGTACCATTACCCAGCAGGTTGCAAAAAACGTGTTCCTTTGGCCAGCAAGAACCTATATCAGAAAAGGTTTTGAAGTATATTTTACTGTTCTGATAGAGATTGTCTGGAGTAAGAAACGGATCATGATAGTTTACCTGAATGTGATGGAAACGGGTAACGGTTTGTACGGCGTTGAAGCTGCTGCTCAGAAATATTTTCACAAACCAGCCAAAAAACTTACCAGAGCAGAAGCTGCCCTTATTGCTGCCGCTCTGCCCAATCCCCGCGGCAGAAATCCCTCCCGGCCTTCGTCTTACCTGTTAAGAAGGCAAGCTCGGATCATGAACCTGATGAATAAAATTGGTCCTGTTGAATTCTGATTAACAGGATGAAATGCATAAAGGTGCGCACCAAAAACTTATTATGATTAAATTCCTTTAATGATGATGCGAATTTGATTATTTTTGAAAATAACAGTTCACTTTATCATCACCCAAAATCATAATAATATGAATCTGAAAAACCTTCTGAAATTAAGCAGCTCTATGCTGACAATACTGCTGATCATCAGCAGTTGTTCCAAGCCAAAAGAAAAACTGTTGTCTATTGATTATGAAAAATACACACTTCCAAACGGGTTGGAGGTTGTATTGCACCAGGACAAATCAGACCCGATTGTTTCCACAGCCATCATGTACCATGTGGGGTCAAGCCGCGAAGAAACAGGGAAAACCGGTTTCGCACATCTTTTTGAGCACATGTTGTTCCAGGAATCGGAAAACATTCCCCAGGATCAGTATTTCAAGATGATCCAGAATGTAGGCGGTACGCTTAACGGATTTACCTCTAATGATATTACAACATATTATGAGGTGGTTCCCAACAATGCCCTGGAACTGGTATTGTGGATGGAATCGGACCGCATGGGTTATTTCATCAATACATTAACCCAGGAGGCTTTTGCCGTTCAACAAAACGTGGTGCAAAATGAAAAGCGCCAGGGAGTTGATAATGTGCCATACGGACATACCGATTACATTATCGACAAGAATTTGTTTGGAGAAGATCATCCATACAGCTGGCAGGTAATCGGTGAAATGGCCGATCTGCAGAAAGCCACTGTTGAAGATGTCAAGGCATTTTATAATAAGTTCTACGGTCCGAACAATGCAACCCTTGTAGTTGCAGGGGACTTCAATAAAGATTCCTTAAAAATCCTGATTGATAAATATTTCGGCGAAATCAAATCGCACGGAGAGGTACCAGAAAGAAATCCCATGTCTGCTGCGCTGAAAGAAACCAAACGGCTTTATCATGAAGACAACTTTGCCACGGTGCCCGAACTTACCATGGCATGGCCTGTTCCTGAGGCATACAGTAAGGATGCTTATGCCCTTGATTTCCTGGCCAACATTCTGACCGGTAGTAAAAAAGCTCCGCTATATAAGGTACTCGTGAAGGAAAAACAACTTACTTCAAATGTTAACGCATATAACTACTCAATGGAAATGGCGGGTCGGTTTACACTGAGCATGCGCGCTAATGAAGGCCATTCGCTTGCCGAACTGGAGCAGGGAATTCAGGAAGGCATGCAGCTATTTGAAAAAGAAGGCATAACTCAAAATGATATTGAACGGATCAAGGCTTTAATGGAAACTAGTTTCTATCAGGGCCTGACCAGCATTTTCAACAAGTCGCTTCAGCTGGCATTTTACAATACGTATAAGGACGATCCGGGATATATCACCAAAGATATCGAAGGGATCAAATCAGTGACCATTGAAGATGTAAAAAGGGTGTACGAAACCTACATCAAGGGAAAGCCTTACGTCATGACCAGTTTTGTTCCAAAGGGACAAACCGGTCTGATGGCAGAGAATTCAGTGAATGCTGGCATAGTTGAAGAGAATATCCAGGAAGCCACACAGGTCGCCATTAACACACCGGCTGAAAAAACAATCATTCAGAAAACCCCTTCGGCAATTGACCGTTCGCTCCTTCCTGCAGTAGGGTCTGATCCTTCGGTTAAGGTTCCGGCAATCTGGGAAAGTAAGTTAAGTAACGGTTTAATGGTTCGGGGCATTCAGTATGATGAACTGCCGCTGGTAAATTTCGAACTGGTTATTGATGGCGGGTTCTTCCTGGATGATACCGCAAAATCGGGAGTTGCCAACCTGATTACCGACGCACTCAATGAAGGAACTAAAAACAAAACCCCGGAGCAATTGGAGGAAGCGATCGAATTGCTTGGCGCCAACATTCAATGGTATACCGGTCGGGAGGAAATAACCGTAAGGGCAAGCTGTCTATCGCGCAACTTTGAAAAGACACTGGCCCTGGTTGAGGAAATGTTGCTTGAACCCCGCTGGGACAGTGCACAATTTGAACTGGCTAAAATACGTACTATTAATTACATTGAGCAAAACGAGGCCGATCCCCAGTCTCTTGCATCCGACGCTATGTATAAATTGCTGTACGGAAAAAATAATGTGCTTGCCGGAAACGCAATGGGCACCAAGGAATCTGTAGCTTCAATCACATTGGACGATTTGAAAGCATTTTACGACAAGAATTTTTCACCCTCAATCTCGCGGATTAATATAGCCGGAAATGTAACTCAGGAAGAGGTTACCAAGTCTCTGGAATCATTGGCATCGGCATGGAAGGAAAAACCGGTGAATTTCCCGAATTATTCAGTACCCGAAGCACCGAAACAATCCACTTTATACTTCATTGATGTTCCCGGAGCTAAGCAATCAGTGGTTTATGCCGGTAACTTAGCCGTTCCGCGTACAAATCCTGATTTTTATTCACTTACAGTAATGAATTATAAACTCGGTGGTTCTTTCAGCGGTATCCTTAACCTGATCCTGCGTGAAGAAAAGGGTTATACCTATGGCGCACGCTCCGGTTTCGGTGAATCAAAAAATCCCGCTCCATTTATGGCCAGCACCAGCGTTAGGTCAGATGCAACCTTTGAAACGGTAAGCATTTTCAAGAATTCCATGGAAAAATACCGTGAAGGCATCAGCCCTGAAGATCTGGACTTTACCAAAAATGCACTGATCAAATCCAATAGCCGCAGATTCGAGACCATCGGTTCACTACTCTCAATGCTCTCAACAATAAGCAAATACAATCTACCGGTAGATTACATAATAAAAGAACAGGATGTGGTCAGCAACATGACCGGTGACAAAATAAAAGAACTGGCGCAGAAATACATCAAACCCGATCAGATGTATTACGTGATAGCCGGTGATGCAGCCACACAATTGAAGCCTTTGGAAAAAATAGGTTTTGGCAAACCCATCTTGCTGAACTGATGATGTAAGAAGTCGTTTGAAGCATACGCTGATCCATTGTCTGCCTGCCGAAAATGCTACCGGCAGGCAGACTTTTTTTTGGGGGCTATTCGGGTAAAAATAAAGCAAGTAAGCCCTGCTCAAATATTTGGGATAAAAACCATTCTTCCTGAGAATATTTTGCCGATTTCCATGGATTTTTGAATCACTTTTTTTAACTTTAAGGATACACCCTGCAAATTGTTAATTCGGGATGGAACATTATGAGAACATATATGATAAGATCCAGGAATTGCTGGGAAGCATTCCTGGAAATGTATCCATACTTGAACAGCAGATAGACGCTGATGTGCAACTAGAGTATTACAATTATGCAAAAAATATTGAAAACAGTTTCGACCGGGAACAAGTACTTAAAAACCGGGATACCATTTTCAATCACGATCTGACACTTGACGATAAAAAGCAATTACTTGTTCAGCTGGCAAATATCGACAGCATTGAAGCTTACCGTACCCTGGAAAGGTATACAAATGATTCCCAGGATCAGTTAAAGGACTGGGCGACATTGGCCTTACAGGAGTGTAAACTATTACTGGAAAGCAAGTTACTTGATGAAAGCCAGATTCTGATTTCCACGGGGCTGGGAGGTAAAGGGTTGAAACTGAGATATTTTACGGTATTGATTGCTTCCAGCGGGGAACCTTTTTCAGAATTTGAAAGGAAGGTCATCACTGATGAGATCAGTTTTGCCATCAGAAAATCAAATGGGGAAGTTGAGCAATTGCGCTTCAACAAGGAGTTGTGTATCATCATCAGTATTATTCCGCTTCAGGTGCCGGTGCAAGCGCTCTTCGATGAACTAATCCGGGAATGTAACCAACTGGGCGGTTTCGTCAATAAGGATTACATCATTACCAATGTCAAAATTCTGCCTGTCAGTGAAATTAGAAGGCTGACCGGCAACAGTCGTGCCAAAAACAAAACCCGGAAAGAGTGACCTTTCCGGGTTTTTGCTGACTGCAGGGATTAGTTCTGGTGCTTCCCTTCTTCAAATTCAACACTTTCAAGATCGTCGAAATCGACATGGGTGTAATTGTCTTCCTCATTATCGATAACGCCATCACCCTGATGATCAGAAGCCTTTACGGTTTTAATGAATTCAATTACTTCCTGAAACCCATCCGCAAACTTCTCAAAATCCTCTTTATACAAAAAGATCTTGTGCTTCTCAAAGAAGAAACGGCCATCTTTCTGAAAACGTTTCTTACTTTCTG
>CAYVBH010000301.1:0-5108 GCA_964449015.1 uncultured Bacteroidales bacterium | reverse complement strand
TGTTGCTGAGCTGGATTGTGAGTGCACAGTTGAAATCACGCTTCCGCCGCTATTCGCAAATACCTGTCAATTATGGAGTTACCGGCAGGGATGTGGCAGAGAAAATGCTTCGTGAGAATGGAATTAACGATGTATCGGTGGTTTCGGTAGAGGGTCAGTTGACGGATCATTACAATCCCCTCGATAAAACAATTAACCTCAGCCGTGATGTATATTACGGCAACAGTGTTGCTGCAGCTGCCGTTGCTGCACATGAAACCGGTCATGCCATTCAGCATGCCACAGCATACGCCCCTTTGAAATTCAGGTCATCGCTGGTGCCCATTCAAAACGTAAGTGCCAAAGTAATGAATATGGTTTTCCTGGCCATGTTTTTGGGTGCGGCATTCTTACCCAGGTTAATCAGCTTTGATCTGGCTTTGCTGGTCATCATTGCATGTTACGGTATTTTCACCCTGTTTGCCTTTGTTACGCTGCCGGTTGAAATCAATGCCAGTCAGCGTGCCCTGGCATGGCTCAACAATTCAAATGTTACAGGATATGACACAGCTCCCCAGGCCAAGGATGCACTTAAATGGGCCGCTTATACTTACGTGGTAGCTGCGTTGTCGTCACTGGCTATGCTGCTGTATTACGTGTTCCTGTTCTTGGGAAGAAGGGATTAAGAATATTTATTTGGCGTAGTTGCAAAACTACGCCAAGCCCATTGAAATGATTAATAATGCCGGTTTTAAACAAAGTGTTATATGTGTTCCTGCTCCTGGCATTGGCCTCCTGTTCGGGATCGAAACAGGCCGGGAAAGCTGCACTCCAAAATCCGGATCAAATGAAAACCGACAATACAGAAGTACTCAAAGAACTGAGTCATTTCCCCGTGACAAAAAAGGGATATGAACGGTTTGTCATTATCCCCGAACTGAAAAGTTCAGCAGATGCAAAATCTGTAAAGATTGAAATCATCCCCGGCAAAACCATCATGGCTGATTGTAACCGGTATGCCTTGACGGGGAAACTCAATGAAACCGTTGTTGAGGGCTGGGATTATGCTTATTACGAATATGTTTCTGACGGGCAGATGATCTCCACCAAGATGGCCTGTCCGGATTTCCCCCTCGAAGAAAGATTCATCCCGGGAGAATCCAGGATGTTGGATTATGCCAAAGACATTCCCATTGTGGTTTTTGTTCCGCAGGGTTTTATTGTAAAATACCGCATCTGGAATGCGAATGAAATCCAACAGGCCGTGAGTAGATGATACAGCATCCCATATTGTAGGTTTTCACAGCAACAGGGCATTATTGAAATAATTCTTTCCCCAATTTCATCAGGGTAAAACACCTTCCGGCAGCACTTTCAAGCAGGGTGCCGGCATCTTTCAACGATCGGGCAAGTGTCATGGGCTTATCAGCTATGGGGATCACAGCATCAAAACCCATTTTTATAAATTCATCCGGATCACTGCCGATTGCTCCTGTAAAGGCCATTACAGGCTTCCTTCCTGCTTTTGCTATCAGGGCAACACCGGCAGGAGTTTTGCCAAAAGCCGTTTGGGCATCCATTTTTCCTTCTCCGGTAATCACCAGGTCGGCCCAGGCTATATCATCTTCGAGTTTTACCACTTTGCTGATCAATTCGAAACCAGGCTTGAGCGATCCGTTCAGAAAGGTGACAATGCCTGCTCCAAGACCTCCGGCTGCTCCACCTCCTGCCAGAGCGCCGACATCTGTATGCAGTTCCTTAGAGATTATACCGGCCAGCTGCTTCAGGTTGTCATCAAGTTTTTTCACCATGTCGGCGTCCGCACCTTTTTGAGGACCATATACGCAGGCGGCTCCGTTTTTACCGGTGAGCGGGTTCTGAACATCGACAGCTGCATGAATTTTACAAGTGGCAATCCGCGAATCCAACAAAGAAAAGTCCATATGCGATATATCTCCAACAAAACCGCCTCCCATACCGACAATATTTCCCATAGCATCGTAAAAGCATATTCCCAGGGCCTGAGCCATGCCAACTCCCCCGTCTACCGTTGCACTCCCGCCGATTCCCAGAATAATCTCGCGACAACCTCTATCCAAAGCACAACGGATCAGCTCACCTGTTCCGTAGGATGTGGTGTGCATGGGATTTCTTTCAGCAGGATTAAGTAAGGCCAGTCCAGATACCGCCGCCATCTCAATGAAAGCAGTTTTGCCGTCACCCGATACACCAAAAAAGGAGTTAATCGGCCTCATCAGCGGATCGTGAACGGATGTTTCAACCAGCTTACCTCCCGTAGCCTGAACCAGGGCGTCAACGGTACCCTCGCCGCCATCGGCCATAGGAATAATTCTGTACGCAGCATCAGGAAATACCTTTTCAATACCCTGCCGGATATGCAGGGCAACCTCTCCTGCCGGCATGCAGTCCTTGAATTTATCGGGACAAATCAGGATTTTCATTAAACTCCTAGTTGAAACCTGCATAAAGTTATCGAATAAGTCTGATATATCTATCGACTAACAGGGTATCAGCTTCTATCCAAAATTTTATAGACCTGTAGATTTGCAAAACTCATTGGTTTTGAGTATATTCGATTTCAAAATAACAAACAAACCTCATTCTATTCACCAAATCAATCTTTCATGGAAATCATTGTAACTCTCCTCATCGGTGCCGCGGCAGGCTGGCTGGGAAGCCTTATTGTCAGGGGCAGCGGCCTAGGCCTTCTGGGTAATGTCATCGTTGGAATTCTCGGAAGTTTTGTCGGATACTGGCTTTTGGGAAAGCTTGGCATTCACCTTGGCAGCGGATGGGTTGGCGCCATACTCACAGGAGCTGTCGGGGCAATTGTCATCCTGGTTCTATTCAACCTGATCTTCCGGAAAAAATAACAGATCCCGGCTCAGGTCGGTTACCTGTTGAGAGTTTGCAAAGACACCGATTCCGGTATGCCGGGCCGGTTTCTTATCTTTTGCTCCATTCTGGCGGCAATCAAATAATAAAGGTTTCTGGGCACGGCCATGGCCGAAACAGCCAGAATTTTATTCAGAAAACCGGGAATACAAATGACCTGTCCCTTGCTCAGGCAGGCTATTGAATAGCGAACCACTTCAGAAGGTTCCATCCAGCGTATGATACCCGGTTTCAAGTCACCTGATGAAATACTCAGGTTGTTGTGAAAATCGCTGTGGGTAAAACCCGGACAGAGACATTGTACTTTAATCCCGTAACTGCTGACATCCATGTGCAGCGATTCTGTGAAACTTTTCAGAAATGATTTGGTGCTGGTGTACATGGTATTTCCTGCAGTGGGCATGTATGCCGCAAGTGATGATACATTGATGATGGTTCCGCAGCGATTTTTCATCATCACAGGCAATACCTTATGGGTGATCCGCAATGGGGCATTCACATGAACCCCAAGCATGGCAATCTGGTGGTTGATGTTGTCTTCACTGAATCTTTCGTCAAGTCCGTACCCCGCACAATTTACCAGGACTTCAATATTGTTTCGCTTGCCTATGGTCTGAAGCAAGCGGGATAAATCTTCTCCCCGGGAAAGATCCGCAAATTCCATTTCGATGGCAACACCATACTTAACCTCCAACCGGAGTGCCACATCCAGCATCACATATTTTCTTCTTCCGGTAAGCAGCAAGTGGTAACCCTGTGAAGCATAATAGTCGGCAAAAGCCTTGCCGATACCGCTGGTAGCCCCGGAAATGATCGCCAGCTTCCCCGTTTCAGCGCTTCTGTCACGGGGAGTTACTAAATTTCTGTTATTCAATAAGGCATTCATCATTACCAGGTATAAAATGGCAGAAAACAACCGGAATCTGATGAAACCGGCTACCTGGTTAAATGACAACGATCAGGGAAGAAGGTTGCTTATGGAGTAGAAATTTTTCCGCTAAGCAAAGTTTGTAACTTCGCTTTTCTGAAGTAAACTGCTATTTATTAACGCTGCAGTTATCCTGTCGCTGGCGGGACTATACTACGCCGGGCTGCTTCGAATAAAGTCTTCGGTCAGCAGTGGTCTGAAACCCGATCAAATCAAACTGCCAGTGGTTTTTCGAGATCTTCCAACACCTCAGCCGTTAGCACACCCCTGGCAATCTCCCTTACCTCTCCGGTCATGCGGATATTCCATTCTTTATCGATTTGTATCTTCAGTGTACCACCCTGCATATGCATGGTGAGGTCTCCTTTTACCAGCCCCCTTTTTACCAGCACACTCGATGCGGCACAGGATGAACTGCCCGATGCCAGTGTGTAGCCTGCGCCTCTTTCCCAGATGAGGATTTGCGCATCGTGATCAGACAATGCTTTTGCAAACTGCACGTTGATGCGATTGGGGAAAAGCGGATGGTTTTCGAGTATGGGCCCGTATTTCCTTACCTCGCTCTCATCCAGATTCTGCCTGATCACCACACAGTGAGGGTTGCCTACCGAAACGCAGTTCACTTCAAATTCACGGTCTCCAACCTGTATCTTCTGCCCAATGAATTCCCGTAAATCTGAATTCACGGGAATATCGCGTGATGTAAAAATCGCCTTACCCATATCAACCCGGATCAACGCGGCTTTGCCTTTGTTTTCCTCAATAATATCAGCATAAACAACATCGGTGAGCGTTTCAACCGAAAATTGCTTTTTAGTGGCGTGACCGTAATCATATAAATATTTGCACAGAATGCGGAGGCCGTTGCCGCTTTTCTCGGCTTCCGAACCATCGGGATTGTATACTCTGAAACCGAAATCCGCTTTTTCAGAAGGCACTTTCATGACAATGCCGTCGGAACCAATTCCGAAATGGATATTGCATAGCCTTTTGATAGCTTGTGTAGTGAGTTTGAAATCTATGTTGGAGCTGTCCAGTACAATATACTCATTGCCCAGGCCGTGCATTTTAACAAAACTGTTCTTTTCCATATCTTTTGTTTTAGCAGTTGATTACACAATGAAATTTCTGACCAGATCCTCGAATGTATCCCTGCGGCGGATCAGCCGGGGATTGCCGCCGGCTTCAATAAGTACCTCAGCAGGCCGTAACCGGTTGTTGTAGTTCGAACTCATGGAATACCCGTAAGCCCCGCTGTCGAGCACACCAATAATATCGTTTTCAA